>DASRND010000001.1 GCA_035647615.1 Bacteroidales bacterium
CCTTGAGGTTCTTTCGGGTTTGATTTTATAATATTAAATTTTAATAAAAAAACATTGTTATGAGAATATTCTCATTATCTTTGCAGCAAAATTTATTGTATGTCACGTCGACGTCATCCGCGAAGAGTTGTAGCGCCCCCGGCATTTAAAGGTTACAGGCCTTACGGCACACCTGTTGAAAGTCAGGGCGAGGTAGAGTTGCATTATGAAGAGTACGAAGCCATAAAGCTGGCCGACTACGACGGCATGTTGCACCATGAGGCTTGTGTATTGATGGGGATATCGCGTCCAACCTTTGCCCGCATTTACGAGACTGCACGCCAAAAAATTGCTCGCGCTCTCGTGGAGGTGAAGTCCATAAAGGCGGTGTATGGCAACGCCTGCTTCGACCAAAACTGGGTTTCGTGCAAAAGCTGTCATGCTCTTTTCACGGTGCCCATGCAGGTCACCGATAAAACCTGTCCGATGTGTCATGCTACAGAGATCGTTTTTATTAATGAACCCAAATAGAAATTTAATATTCACAACAAAAACAAACGAGTATGTCAGCAATGAAAACAGTAATAACTTCAAGCGGCGATAAGCTGCAATCGACGATGGATCCACGATTTGGGCGGTGCGCTTACTTTTGCATCTATGACCAGGAAAATGGATCATCAACATTTTTGAAAAATGAATATGCCACGGGACAAAGTGGCGTCGGACAAAAGGTTGCCGAAAAGATGTTGAATCTCGGTATCAAGCGAATCGTTTCGGGCGATTTTGGCCCCAAAGCCAAAGAGATGCTCGACAAATACCAGGTTCAACTGGTGAAGTTTACAGACGATAATAAAACAATTCAACAAATTATTGAAACACTAAAATAATAGAAAGGAGGCAATTATGCCAGGATTAGACAGAACAGGACCAGAAGGCCAAGGCCCTGCCACCGGACGTGGTTTGGGACGCTGTAGAAAACAGCAGCCTGCCGGCAATGACGTTTCTGAAAACACTCCGAGCCGACGCTTAGACAGCGACGAAACCGGACGGGGGCAGGGACGTGGCGCTGGGCGCGGACGTGGATTAGGTCGCGGTTTAGGTCGCGGAAACAGGTAGTGATCTGCCTGCAACATTACATGCTGCATGTTTTAAGTTAAAATGTGCAGCATTTTTTTGATCAAATTTTTTAAAACATGAACTCCAAAAATTTTAAAATTGCTATAGCCAGTGGAAAAGGAGGCACAGGGAAAACAACTGTCGCTGTGAATTTGGCGCATTTTCTTGCGCACGATCGTAAGCTGCAAGTTATGCTGGTAGATTGTGATGTGGAAGAACCCAACGACGCATTGTTTTTTGCTGATGCAAAACTTACGGCCACGGTTCCGGTGTTCCTTCCTATTCCAGAAATCGACGTGGAGAAATGCACTTTTTGCCGGGCTTGTGTGGATTATTGCGCCTTCAACGCCATTACTGTTATTCCACCATTGCAGCATGCCGAGGTGTCAGCGGTGCTATGCCATTCGTGCGGTGCCTGCTTGTACGCTTGTCGCGATGGAGCCATCACAGAAAAAGACTTGCACATCGGAACCATCAATACTTTTAACCTGGGCAATGAATTGCAATTACTCGAAGGACGGTTAAATGTAGGGCTGGCAACACAAACGCCACTCATCCGCCAATTGACCGGCAAAGCAAAAAATTTAGAAGGCACAATCATCTACGATGCGCCTCCCGGAACTTCCTGTTCGGTGGTAGCAACTCTGGCGGGTGCCGATTTTGTGCTTCTCGTTACCGAGCCAACGCCCTTTGGACTACACGATCTGAAACTTGCCGTAGAGTTAGTGCGCTCGATGGATAAAGGTTTTGGCATCGTCATTAATAAAGCCGACAAAGAGTTTGGTGAGATGCAGCAATACCTTTCGGAAGAGGCGCTTCCAGTATTTGCAACCATCCCGTTCGATCGTGAGATTGCGCGGCAGTATTCGGGAAGCCGGCTGCTGATAGAATCCATAGAAGGCTATAAAAAGCATTATAAAGAAATGGCCGGGAAAATTTTTGAAACCACAACTGTATGAAACCAGAAGAGATAACCATTTTGAGCGGCAAAGGAGGCACCGGGAAAACCTCGGTCACTGCAGCCTTCGCCTCCCTGGCAGGTGAGGCAGTTTTTTGCGATTGCGACGTGGATGCTGCTGATCTGCACTTGCTATTAAAACCCGAAATCCATTCCACGCATCCGTTTGCGAGTGGGAGCAAGGCCATCATCGATGCCGCTGCTTGTTCCGGCTGCGGATTGTGTGCAGAAGTATGCCGTTTTGATGCTGTGTTGCAAACCGACGACAATACTTTCTATATTGATCCATTGCTATGCGAAGGCTGCGGGCTTTGCAGCCGTCTCTGTCCGGAAGAGGCCATCCGCATCGAAGAATCATTTAACAACTTCTGGTATATTTCATCTACACGCTTTGGAACCCTGGTGCATGCCCACATGATGCCGGGCGAAGAAAACTCCGGAAGACTCGTGGCAACCATTCGCGACAAAGCCCGTGAGATTGCTAAACAGAATAATATCCGTCGCATTATCAACGATGGCCCGCCGGGAATAGGATGCCCGGTGATTGCCTCGCTTTCGGGGGTTCAGAAAGTGCTTCTGGTGGCTGAGCCATCTGTTTCGGGGCTGCACGATGCGCTGCGGCTGGGGGAGCTTACACGTAAGTTTGGTATTCCCACCAAGGCCATCATCAACAAATGGGATTTGAATCCGGAGCTAAGCCTTAAATTGGAAGAAGAACTGAACGCGAATTCTATTCCAGTGATTGGCAAAATTCCCTTCGACCGGATATTTACGGATGCCATGATTTTAGGGCAGACTATAACCGAGTTTGCGCCGGAATCAGAAGCTACGCTTTTGCTGAAGGAAATCTGGAAGAAGATTTAGGAAAGCGATGAGAGACGAAAAATTAGAGATGAGCGGTGAGAGATAAGAAGGGGAAAATTGTATTTGACATCCGGAATTTTGAGCTTAGGATCTAACTTTCGTTAAATGGGGTTTGTTTTTATCCTATCTTTACCAGATCAAAAAATGCTTTTATTAATCATAAAATAAATGGAGGGTGTATGAAAAAAGGATTTTTACTAATTACGATCATTGTAATGATAGCTGGTGGATGCCAGCAGCCTGAAAAGGAAAAGGTGAATGTAAAAAAGGAAACAGATGCCATCAGGCTGGTATTGCAAAAATATGCACTTGCCAACGAAAATCAGGACATCGGAATGATTGGCGACATCTGGTGCCCATCGGAAAGTATTGTGAGCTTTGGTACCGAGTCGGGTGAGAAGCTGATGGGCTGGGAGCAAATCAAGGCTGCCGTCATCAGGCAATTTAAAAGCTTCACCAACACCTATATTTCCGACCACGACCAGATCATCGAGATCAACGACACGGGAAACACTGCCTGGTTTTCGGAGATTATCAACTACAATTTTATCCGCGACGGCAAAGCCCACAGCTACGAGGGGCTGCGTTACACAGGTGTGCTGGTAAAAAAAGATGGAAAATGGTTGCTGGTGCAAACACACATGTCTGTGCCGGAGGTGCGGAAATGAAATTCCAAAAAACAACAAATTTCAATAATTAAAAAACAATAAATCAAACGGCCACGTGCGTTTGAAAAATTGGTTTTTGGAACTTATTTGCTATTTGGAATTTGCTGTTTGTAGCTTTTAAAACGCTCCCTGAAACTGCTCTAGAAAGCGAACGTCGTTTTCGAAAAACAGGCGCAGGTCATCAATTTGGTAGCTAAGCATGGTGATACGTTCTACTCCCATGCCAAAGGCAAATCCCGTAAATTCGCTGCTGCTGATGCCGCAGCTTTCGAGTACGTTGGGATCCACCATTCCGCAGCCCAATATCTCTACCCATCCAGAATATTTGCAAATCTTGCAGCCACTCCCGCCACAGATTTTACACGAGATGTCCATCTCGGCCGAAGGTTCCGTAAACGGAAAATAAGAAGGCCGGAAGCGAACACGTGTCTCTTCGCCAAAAAGCTCGCGGACAAAGTGATACAGCGTTTGTTTGAGATCAGCAAACGAAACATTATGATCGATATACAAACCCTCAATCTGATGAAAGATGCAATGCGCGCGTGCGGAGATGGCCTCGTTGCGAAACACGCGTCCGGGTGCCAGTATGCGGATAGGAGGCTTGTTATTTTCCATTATCCGTACCTGCACAGATGAAGTGTGCGTGCGAAGTGCCACTTTTTCAGCGCCCGGCACCTGGCTGTCGCTGATAAAAAAGGTGTCCTGCATATCGCGCGCCGGATGCTCTTCAGGGAAGTTGAGCGCCGAGAAGTTGTGCCAGTCGTCCTCTATCTCTGGCCCTTCGGCAACGGTGTATCCCAATCTGTTGAAAATATCGAGGATGCGCCGGCGGACGATCGACAATGGATGGCGGCTGCCGGTAAACCGGAAATCGGCAGGACGGGTGAGGTCGGCGGATGTTCCTGTTGCTGCACCTGCCGAGTGTTGTTCCAGCGATTCTTTGAGCTGGTTAAATTTTTCCTGAGCGCGGTTTTTCAGTTCGTTGAGGCGCTGCCCCATCTCTTTGCGCTCTTCGGGGGGCACACTTTTGAAGTCATCAAATAGTGCCGGTATCTTCCCCTTTTTGCTGATGTAGGTTATGCGGAAAGCGTCGAGTTGTCCGGCGTCTTGTGGCGCGGCGTCATCGATCTCCTGCAACAGCTTTTCAATTTTATCTTTCATGGTATTTTTGTAATGCAAATCCTCTAAAGCCGGAGAGCTTATTTCTCCATTTCGATGGTCATTTTCACTTCATTAACGGGGCGGTCGCCTCCGGCGGTTTTTACCACAGCAATTTTATCGACCACCTCCAGGCCATTGGTAATCTCTCCAAAAACGGTATAGTCGCCATCAAGATGTGGCGTGCCACCAACTGTCGAGTAAATCTGGCGCTGCTCATCGGTAAAAGATTTTCCTCCCTGTGCCATGTTGGTGAGCATAGCTTCGTCGAAAACGCGTCCGTGCACAATGTAAAACTGCGAGCCAGAGGAAGATTTTTCGGGATTCATCTGGTCGGGCATGCGGGCGGCGGCAAGAGCTCCTTTTTTATGAAAATGGTTATCCCGAAATTCGGCCGGAACGGTATAGCCCGGATCCTGGCGACCGTCGGCATTTTGACCACCCTGAATCATAAAATCTTTGATGACGCGATGAAAGATAGAGCCGTTGTACCAGCCTTCGTTTACAAGTTTTATAAAATTGTCGCGGTGCTGTGGCGTGTCGTTGTAAAGTATTCCGTGGATGTCGCCGTAGTCGGTATGGATTACAAATTTTTGGACCTTGTCCTGCTGCGACATTCCCTGAAGTGCAAATGCGGCTATAAGTGTGAAAAGGATTGCGATTTTTTTCATCTGTTTAAATTTAAAATGTGGTTCAATTTTAATTAAAAACTTCTTTTGTTATTGCTTTGCGAATGGATTACTCTGAAATAATTGTCAAGGTCATAGACACGTCATCCACCGGGCGATCGCCGGGGGCGGTGGGAACAGCGGCGATTTTATCAATCACATCCAGTCCGCTCACCACTTCGCCAAATACGGTGTATTGGGTGTCGAGGAAGGGGGTTCCACCAATATTATTATAGATTTCGATTTGTTCAGGAGTGTAAGAAGCGCCTGATTGTTGAGCGACGTTGTTTAGTGCGTCGGGCGGGGTTTTACTTCCCTGCACAATATAAAACTGTGAGCCGGAGGAGCTGCGCTGCGGATTTACCTGGTCACCTTGACGTGCTGCTGAGAGGGCGCCTTTTTTGTGAATAAATGCGGGGTTAAATTCTGCCGGAATGGTGTAGCCGGGGCCACCGCTGCCCAGTCGTTTGTTGGGCGCTGCGCCCTTGCTTTCGGGGTCGCCGCCCTGAATCATAAAGTCGCGGATGACGCGGTGAAACAGCGTGCCATTGTAGTAGCCTTCGCGCACCAGCTTCAGGAAATTGTCGCGGTGTTGTGGCGTTTCGTCATAGAGCAGCAGCGTCATGTCGCCAAATTTGGTGCTTAGTTTTACTTTTTGTCCGGTAGGAGTTTCCGTCGGCGTTTGTTGAGGTGTGTCCATTGTATCTTGTGTTTGGATGGTTTGCGTGATTTCTTCCGGGGTGGATTGCAGGGTTTCCTCCGGGGTGGATTGTGTTTGTTTACTGTCGGTGCCCGAAGGCTGGTTGCAGGCGCCCAGGGTAAGGGCTGCCACAAGGATTAGAAGGAATGTGTTTTTCATCATTATCAGCTATTTAAAATTTAGCACAAAGAACGGAAAATATTTTCAGATTAGAAACAGGCTGCCGGAGGTGATAGGTTGGATCCATAGGGGTGTAAATTAAAATGTGTTATATTTTACAAATGAATAATTTGCAAATGCTTGACTGTGGGAACTTGCTTGACAAATCTTTAGATTTTCATTTGATGGGGATTCAAAATTTTAATACCCTCAATCTTTTCGAAATAACTGACAAGTAAAACTGCTTGTCGATAATACCATCCAGCATTAAAAGCGCTTCTTCAGGAAGTTTTTCGCTAAAGTAATCAATAGCCACGTTGGTGTCGATTAGATAATTCTGGCTTCCCATTCGTTGCGCATTTCTGTTAGTTGTTCAAGGAGTTCATTTGCCCGATCCTTACTTAGTGAACCACGAAGAGTGGCAGAAATCTTTTTATCCTTTGTAATTTCTGATTTACCAGAAACTGTCTTATCCAATACCCGTATGATGTTGGCGAATTCAAGACCTTTCAAAATCCTCATTGCATTACTATCCCTTAGTTCTACAGTTACTGTCTCCATATTTTTTTCCTTTTCATAAATGAACAACCTATAAACGATTGGTTGTGGGAACTTGTTTGACAAAAGTACGAAAATCAGGATTACAATTAATCTCCGGCAGTTGCCCTATCATTTTTTCTTCCGCTCTTCGAAAAAGCAGCGACGACACAGCGGCTCGTAGCGGTCGGTTTCGCCCAGCTCCACCAGCTTTTCGCCACCGGCGATGCGGTGCGAATACTGCGCCAGGTTGCCGCATTTCATGCAAATGGCGTGTACCTTTGTCACGTATTCGGCGGTGGCTATCAGGGCGGGCATGGGACCAAAAGGTTTGCCGGTGTAGTCCATGTCGAGGCCTGCCACGATCACACGCATCCCGGCATTGGCCAGTTGGTTGCAAACTGCCGGTAGCCCTTCGTCGAAAAACTGCGCTTCGTCCACAGCCACCACGTCTACCTCGCCGGCCAGCAACAATATTTGCGACGACGATTCCACAGGTGTGGAAGGAATGCTTGAAGCATCGTGCGACACAACATCCGATGCATCGTAGCGCGAATCGATGGCAGGTTTAAATATCTCTACCTTCTGGCGCGAGATGCGGGCACGCTTGAGCCTACGGATCAGCTCTTCGGTTTTTCCCGAAAACATAGAGCCGCAAATAACTTCTATCCAGCCGCCGCGGGCGGTGCGGTCGGCCTTGGTTTCTAAAAACATATTCCTTTTTTTCTAAAAAAACCTCCTGCTTTTGCCGGAATTTGTGCCGCGAAAATACGCTTTCTGTTCCTTAATCGTTCATCACATCGGGACGAGTTTTGAAAAAGATAAAAGGAACAGTTTAATATTTTTGCTTTTTTTGCAAATGCTAATCAAAACTGATGCTTCCGCCGAAAACCAAAAAAGATATCTGCAGCTGAAATTTATTTTATGACGATCAACGATCAAATCACTCAACAGGTACAAAAACTTGTAAAAGACTGGATGCGTGCCAACCGCCACCAGCCGGAGATAGCGCGCCTGGATCGCGACATCCTCTTCGACGACCTCCGTCTGCTTTACGATCTGATTGATGAACTTGAGATGGCCCATCCGGGCGCTCATTTGGCAAATCAAAACCCAACAACGCGGGAGGAGAAAATTAAGGAGGTTCCGTTTTCGATAGCAAAAGAAGATGAATATTTTGTAAAAGAAGAAAAGAAGGATAAGACCGAAAAGGCGGACGATGATGCACAAAATCTGGCAGTCTCTGTGGCAGAAAAAGAAAAGCCTTTTGTGGAATCGGCTGCGCCAACCATCGAGAAAGAAAAACCTTCTGGGTCGATATCTCCTTCATCTTCAATTTCCAGTAGGAGAGCACCAAGATCGACAGCCGACCAATTTACTCCTGCCAAAACGTTTGCCGATGTTTACCAAAAGAGCGACACTTCTCTGTCAGCGCACATCGGCAGCCATGCCATTCCCGACATCAGGGCGGCCATTGGGGTGAATGATAAATTTTTGTTTATCAATGAAATTTTTAAAGGGGATGTGGAAGCCTATCAACAAACCATCGACCAGCTGAACCGCCAGAAACGTTTGGATGATGCACTTCTGGTGATAGATGAAGTGAAGCAAAAATATGCTCTTCAGGAGGTGGAAGTCATTAATATTTTAATTAAAATTATCCAACGGAAATTCCAAAATTAAAGCCATATCTTTATTAAATCAAAAAAATTCGGAGGACATGATTATCTTAATATGCTGATTCAACAAAGTTTGGCTTCAGATGTTATTTACTTTGCTTTCTGCGGAACTGAACAATATTCTTAGAAATTTTAAAACGGATTTATATTTTTTACTACAACTAAAACTTATCAAATGAAAAGATTCACTACGCTTATTCTACTGGTTTTACTGGCAGGTATGCTGACAACTCTCAGTGCTCAGAGCCTCCTTACAAATCATCTTGCCACGCATCTTGAGCAGGTTTCTGCTGATGACATGGTTCGCATCAACATTACTTTAAAAGATAAATACGATTCACAAGAGTTGTTGCGTCATGCGCAGACATTGCGCGGAGAGGAACGTCGCCAGTATGTGGTGGCTGCGCTCAAAGATTTTTCGACCCTCTCGCAGCGCGGAGTAGTTGCACAGCTCAACCAGCAGCAGCGGAGCCAGCAGGTGCATCAGGTAACCACTTATTGGATTGCTAACGTGATCAACTGCTACGCAACACCTGAGGCGATAACTCAACTTGCCAAGCGCAACGACATCGAATCCATCGACTACGACGAGACGCGTATGCTTCTCGATCCGGCGGAGCGCAAAAATGCTGTGGCTGTAGAAGGCGTTCCCGGCAGCCGCGAAATAACATGGAATGTCCTCAAGATAAACGCTAATGCTGTATGGTCGTTAGGTTTCGATGGCGATGGCATCATTGTATCGGTAATTGATACAGGTGTTAATTACGACCACCTCGACTTGCAGGGTAATATCTGGCAGAGCGACGAATATCCTTTTCATGGATATAATTTTGTTGGTAACAACAACAATCCCAAGGATGATAACGGTCACGGAACGCATTGCGCAGGAACGGTAGCCGGCCAAGGAGCATCAGGTTCACAAACCGGCGTTGCTCCCGGAGCTACCATTATGTGTATTAAAGTGCTCGACGCCGGCGGCAGTGGCAACGAAAGCGGTGTGTGGTCGGGGATAGAATTCAGCGTAGAGCAAGGTGCTCATGTGATGAGCCTTTCATTGGGATGGCTTCACGACTGGGGTCCAAACCGCCGTGTATGGCGCGAAGCTTTCGACAACTCGCTGGCAGCAGGTATTGTGGCATCAGTGGCAGCCGGCAACGAAGGCGACCAGCAAGGTAGCTATCCCATTCCTGACAACGTGCGTACTCCCGGCGATCTTCCACCACCCTGGCTCCACCCTGACCAAACACTTATCGGTGGCACCTCGGGAATTATCTGTGTAGGTGCTACTACCAGCAGCAATCAGGTTTCCAGCTTTTCCGGACGTGGTCCGTTGACCTGGAGCAACATAGGTCCTTTTAACGATTATCCTTATCAACCTGGTATTGGTCTGATTCGTCCTGACATCTGCGCTCCCGGCTCCAACATCAAATCGTTGGCTTATAATAGCAACACGGGCTACGAAGATGGATGGAGTGGTACCTCGATGGCTACTCCGTGTAATGCCGGCATGATAGCCCTGATGCTGCAGAAAAATGATCAGCTTAGCCCCGAACAGATTTCGCAGATTTCGGAAGAAACTGCACAGGTGATGACGCCCGGTAAAAACAACAACAGCGGCTCCGGACGCATCGACGCGCTGGCAGCCGTAAATGCTGTTCCGCTGCCAGGGCCAAGCTATTATGCTCATTCCATCAACGATGCTTCGGGTAATAACAATGGTATCCCCGAACCGGGAGAATCTATATTGCTCACCCTGGCAATGGCCAATTTTAGCGATGCTCCTGCCAGCAACGTTACGGTGGCTATTACTACCCAAAATCCATTTATCACACTCACCGATTCCGTTGAGTATTTTGGTGATTTTGGTCTCGAAGACATCATCGAGAAAGAGGATGCCTATGCTTTTGAAGTGGCTGGCAACATTCCTGGTGGCGAACAAATCACCATTAATATTACGGCTTACACCGATGACGAATCATGGGAGAGCAAATTTGTGATCACCGCGCATGGCGTGCTTTTGTCGGCCGGCGGGGTTACTATTAATGATTTTGCCGGCAACAACAACGGCAATCTTGATCCCGGTGAGGTAGCCGATCTGATCATTCCTATTTCTAACCTTGGACAGATTGATGCCGAAGAAAGCATGGCACTGCTTTCTACTTTCAGTACATGGATTACCATCAATAGCGTCGAATTTGATCTGGAAACTTTGGAGGCTGGCGAAAGCACCGATGCTGTTTTCAATGTTACGGTTTCGCCTGCTGCACCTATCGGAACAGTGATTGACCTTGTTCTAAAGGTTACTTCCGGAGCTTATGAACTTATGCAGTCTTATACCCCCAAAGTAGGTTTGATAGTGGAAGATTTTGAAACTGGTGATTTCACCAAGTTTCCATGGCAGTTTGCCGGAAATGCCAACTGGACAATTGTGGGCAGTGAAGTGTACGAAGGAGATTATGCAGCCAAATCTGGTTCAATTGCGCACAATACACAAACAGAGATGAAGCTGGTGTATGAAGTTGCCGGCAACGATTCGATAGCCTTTTATCGTAAGGTGTCGAGTGAAAATAACTACGACTGGCTGCGGTTTTATATTGATAATAATAAAGTTGGCGAATGGTCGGGTGAAACAGACTGGGGGCGTGTAGCCTTTGCGGTGACTGCCGGCGAGCATACTTTCCGTTGGCAATACATCAAGGATATTTATGTAGCCGGTGGCAGCGACTGTGCCTGGGTAGATTACATCGAACTGCCCGCCAGCACCGACGTAACCATGAGCGTGTATGCCGGCGTAGATGACGAAACCTGTGCCCAGGATGCGTTTACAACTTCTCCCTTTGCTATGAATTATGAAAACGCACTCTGGAGTACTTCCGGTGACGGAGTTTTTGATAATCCTTCACTGCTCGAAGTCACCTACATGCCCGGTGTTCAGGATGCTGAAGACGGCATGGTAACACTTTCGCTGACGGTGTTTGGCAATGGTCAATTGCTTTCTGATGAAATGATCCTCACCATATTGCCGCTGCCCGAAACACCGGGGGCCATCAGTGGTCTCGACATGGTGTGTAACTATTGGATAGAAACCTATTCCATTGCTCCACTGGCTGCTACTGATACTTACCAATGGATTTTGCTGCCCGAAGATGCCGGCACATTGGTATCTGAAAATGGATACGAAGCAGAAATTTCCTGGAATGAAAATTATTACGGCGAGGTAACTCTGGCTGTTCAGGGCTACAACGACTGCGGTTTTGGCGAACTTTCCGAAACGCTTACCATCATGGTAGACGAATGTATTGGTGTGAATGAACCCAATGCCAACGATCCGGCGTTGACGCCCAATCCTAACAACGGATTCTTTACCATCGAGGCAGCCGCCGACGCGCAAATGACCATCACCGACCTGTCGGGTAAAATATTGTATGAAGGTGCTGTTCAGGCAGGTTATAATGCTGTGGATGCCCAGTGGCTGCTGGAAGGCTTTTATTTGTTGACACTCAAAGGCCAAAACCATGTTTACACGACCAAGCTTGTCGTACGTAAATAAATTATCTTTGTGAAACTTTTTGGAAGGAGGATCGGTGGGGCAGAGGCACTTCCGATCCTTTTCTATATTTTTTAATTAAACTCTCATTACTATTTTTACTATGAAAAAATTTCTTCTCTCGATGGTACTTGTGCTGGTTTCACTTGGCGTGATGCAAGCACAGGTACTCGAAAAAACCTACCATTTCGACCAACCACAGATTACAACCGTTGATGGCTACACGACCATCAGTTTTGAAAACACTATGCCTGTTGGTATCGCCGGCGAGCCTATGTTGCCCTACCATTCGGTATCGCTGCTGCTGCCTCCCGGAACGGCTGCCAAAGATATTGTGCTGCTCACGGGCGAAAAGGTAACCCTTGAGGGTGCTTTCATGATTTATCCCATGCAGCATTCCCGTCCGGTGTCGGAAGGAGCCTCCGGAACTTTTGTTATCGACAGCCGGGTTTACCAATCCGACGCTGCTTATCCTGCCTCACTGCACGGCCACATTACCACCCAATACATGAATGGCCATGCTGTGGCATTGTGCTCTTTTACTCCGGTAGAGTACATTCCGGAAACGGGACAGATTTCTTATTATAAAAATATTACAGCTCAGATCAACGCCACTGCCAGTGAGAAATCGGTGGCAGCGCTGCAAAATCTTCGGAGCTCTTCATCTATTCAGTCGCGGCTGAAGGCTTTAGTTCAAAATGAGGAGGCCATTTCCACCTATCCAACTACCGATAGCCGCAGCGACGATTACCAAATGCTCATCATCACCTCCTCGCAGTTTGCAGCGGGTTTTGAAGAATTAGTCGAATTTTATAAGCCCCGTGGCATCAAAGCGCAAGTGGCTGTTACCACTGATATCTATGCGCAAATGACCGGCGTGGACAACCCGGAGAAGATTAGGAATTACATCATCCAGGAATATCAGCAGCATGGCATCGAGCAGGTGACGATGGGTGGCGACGTGGAGCACGTGCCTTACCGCGGATTGTATTGCAAAGTGCAGTCATCGACGGTTTATGAAGACAACGACATTCCTGCCGACCTTTATTTTGCTGCTTTGGACGGCACCTGGAACGACAACGGCAACAACAAATGGGGCGAGATTGGCGAAGACGACCTGCTGCCGGAAATCGGCATCGGACGTTTTTCGATTTCCAACATGACTGAATTCAACGCTTTGATGAACAAAACTATTCAGTACCAACAAAACCCTGTGTTGGGTGAACTTGAAAAGCCGCTTTTGGTTGGCGAATGGTTGTATGACACTCCTGAAACCTGGGGTGCGGATTATCTCGAATTACTCATCGGCAACCACGACGACAACGGCTATACCACCAACGGCATACCGGAAAATCAGGACATTCAAACACTTTATGAACGGGATGGCTCATGGTCGGCTACCACTTTGAAAAATAAAATGAACCAAGGCTCCTCTTTTCTTCACCACGTAGGTCATGCCAATAGCAACTACGCCATGAAGTTTTACAACAGCGACATCACCAACAACAACTTTGCACCGCTCGACGGAACCACGCACAACTATTCGCTCATCTTCTCGCATGGTTGTATTTGCGGCGCTTTCGACGACAGCGATTGCATCGGCGAAAAGATGATTACTATCGAGAATCTGGCGGTGGCTGTTTACATGAACTCGCGCTACGGCTGGTTTAACGAAGGCCAAACCGAAGGCCCCGCACAACACCTCAACCGCGAACTGGTGGATGCTTTTTATGATAAACGAGAAGGCCGGCTGGGTGTAGCTTACACGATGGCACGCATCGAAACGGCTCCCTGGGTGACGGCTCCCGGACAACACGAAGAAGGCGCGTTGCGCTGGAATTTCTACGACTGCAACCTGCTGGGCGACGCCGCTGTAAGTTTCTGGAGCGCCGAACCAATCGAAATTTCTGCCACTTATCAGGAAGCACTGCCCATTGGTATTCCCTCTATCAGTATCACCCTTACGGGGAATGGCAACACCGAAGGCCTCAATTGTACTTTTATAAAAGGTGATCAGGTGTATGGCATAGCGCAAACCAATGCTGCCGGTACCGCCGAAATAGTTTTTGACGAAGCCATCACCGAACTGGGCGAAGCTACGATTTACGTAGCCGGATACAACTGCCTTCTGCACGAATATCCCGTGATGGTGATTCCCAATAATGGGGCTTATGTGGTTTATTCCTCTTCAATAATCAACGATGCCGGTGGAAATAATAACGGAATGGCCGATTACAACGAAAGCATCCTGCTTACCACTGAGCTTGAAAATGTGGGCACCGTACTGGCCGAAAATGTCGTTGCAACACTCACCTCCTCCGATTCTTTTGTAACCATCACCGATGCTACTCAAACTTATGGAAACATCGCCGGACAAACCAAAATGAATATTGCTGATGCCTTTGCTTTTGATATCGCTGGTAATATTCCCGATCAGCATCCGATAGCTTTTACGCTGCAGGCTGCCGGACAGGAAACCTGGTCGTCGAACTTCAATATCGTGGCCAACGCGCCTCATCTAAAGATGTTGAACTTTACAGTAAATGATGCAAGCGGTAATAACAATGGCATGCTCGATCCGGGTGAGACGGCTGATCTTATCATCACCGGAATCAACAACGGACACGCTGCTGCTTACGATGTTACCGGACTTCTCACTTCCAGCGATCAGTACATCACCGTAAATAATACTTCTGCTCAAAGTTTGGGCGATTTGAATGCCGGTGATGATGCGCAGGTTATTTTTTCTGTTACGGTTGACGACAATGTTGCACCCGGTCATACATCGATTTTGAATTTTGAAATGGAAGCCATGCACGGTATTGAGGCATCCGATGAGATAATGATCGCCTTTACCGATTACTGCGAGGCTACCACCACCTACCAGGATGAATATATTTCCAATGTTGCATTTGGTACCATTAACAAATCAAGCGGATGGCAAGGAGCCGTTGCTGATTACACAGATCTAACCAATATCATGGAACCCGGCGAGTCGCAGGCAATTACCGTTACCAACGGAAACGCCTGGTCGAGCGATAAAGTTACGGTTTGGGTCGATTGGAATGCCAACAAAGAGCTGGGCGATGCAAGCAACGAAATCTATGTTTTGACAAGTGTTGGGGGTGGTGCAACTTTCCAGGGCAATATCGCTGTTCCGGCTACTGCACAGGCCGCGCAATACCGCATGCGCGTGAGGATGACTTACAGCTCCGCTCCTGAGCCCTGCGGTTCCGCATCGTATGGCGAAGTAGAAGATTACACCATCATTGTTGCAGGTGGCCCGCTGGCGGCGAATGTAACTTGTAATCCCGATGAGATATGCCAGGGCGAAGAATCCCAACTGATGGCTTCTGTCGGTGGCGGTTCAGGAATTTATACCTACACCTGGACTCCTGCAGCAGGATTGAGTAATCCCACAATTTATAACCCTGTGGCTTCGCCCGACGAAACCACCGTTTATACGGTCGCAGTTAGTGATGGCCTTGAAGTGATTACCGAACAAGTTACTTTAACGGTTCACCCGTTACCTGAAACACCTTTTATTACACTCACCCTCGAAACACTAACGTCTGATGCTGCTGAAGGCAACCAATGGTACGACAGCCAGGGTATTATTGCCGGAGCTACCGGACAATCCCATATTTGCACCTGGGAAGATGTGTATCACGTGGTGGTAACCAGCCAGGCTGGCTGTGTTTCCGATCCATCCAACAGCATTCATGTGGTGGTGAGCGGCATTGGTGAGCCAGGCAACACTGACCGGCTCGTTATCGCTCCCAATCCTTTTAGCGAAGAGGTGAACATTACTATAGCTTTGCAACAGGGAACCCACTACACATTGGCAATCATCAATGCGCTGGGGCAGGAAGTTATGGCAATTTCGCAAGGAAGCACCGCCACCGGAAGTGCAGAGAAATTCCACATCAGCGGCAATAAGTTGCAGCACGGAATTTATTTTGTAAGACTTACCACCAACGAGCGGGTGCAGATGACCAAGATTATCCACACGCAAAACTAAAGGATGACTTTAAACCTTATTCATAAAATTGAATCTAAAAATAGAAAATAATAATAACAGCACCTGTCGTTTGAACTCATTTGCAACGGGTGCTGTTTTTTGTTAATTAAATGTTAATTTGAATTTTTAATGGCCTTGAGCCAAAAGTCTTAAATACTTTTATCGAAATTTTTACAACAAATAATTAAACTATTATGACCAAAAAATTTATGCTTTTTACATTCCTGTTGCTTGCAGCCACAGGACTATATGCTCAGAAAAGCTGGGTTCCATTCACCAGCAATGAGCCAGCCCAAACGACCATCGCTGTGCAGCAGTCGGACAGAGCCGGACTAACTCTGGAGATTACTGTGCCGGGCATGTACCGCCAGCAGATTACAGAGGGCGAAATGGTATTCGATCAGTTGTCGCTTACCTCCGGCGCCACCACTCTGGAGGTGGGATTGCCTGAGCTGCCTATGCTTGGTCAGATGATAGGCATTCCGGGAAACCAGAAAGTTTCTTTCAAAATTATCGAGCAGAAAATCCAAACTGTGGAAGGTTACAACGTGTATCCTTTCCAAACGCCAACCACCGACAACCCCGGTGGCCATGACCATCCGTTTGTGATGGATCAGAATTTTTATAATCAAAACCGTATTTTCCCGGGCGTGAATGTACAAATGGATGCCCCTCAGGTGTGGCGCGACGTAAAACTTACCAACCTGCACGTAACGCCATTTAGCTACAATCCATCCACACAATCGCTCGAAGTGATCACGCATCTGGTGGTAGCCGTTGAGTTTGAAGGAACGGACAACACGATGAATTTCAATCCGCGGATGGAACTTTCGCCCAAGTTTTACAACATGTACAAATCGGCGATTCCAAACTTTGAGACGCTGGGTTACACCCTGAGTCTGCGCGAATCCCCCGGCATCAAATATCTGGTGATTACCAATGATGAAGCTGTTGATGCCGTTCAGCCGCTGGTGGATTGGAAAAACCAAATGGGACATCGCGCAGAAGTGCGCACCCTGGAGGCGGGCTTTAATACGCCACAGCAATTCAAAACCTATATTTCCGAACTTTACGAAACCGACGGACTGGAATATGTGCTGATGGTGGGCGATGCCTATCCCAACGGCGGCAGCAACGGCGGCCCCAACATTGTACCGATGTACTACTGGAGCCCCGGCGGCGATCCTTCTTATTCCGACAGTTGGTACACCTGCCTCGACGGCCCCAACGACCACTATGCTGATCTGGCCATTGGCCGGTTTGTTTACGACGCTAACAAACTCTTTGAGCTGGAGCTGCAGATCGAAAAAACGATGACGCATTATCTTACTCCCGATATGTCGAGCAACTGGGGCGAAAACACAATTTTGATTGCAAACAAGCAAGATTATCCGGGAAAATACACACAGTGTTGCAACGAAATTGCCTCCTTCAATTATTCGATACAAACACCCATTTTCGAAAAAGCTTATGGTGGCGAAGGCTACAACAATGCCGATGTGGTAGAATTTATAAATACTACGGGCTCGGGTATTTTTAACTACCGGGGTCATGGTAGTGAAACCGAATTGTGGGACTGGACAAACTCGGGGCCTCCGCATTTCACAAAATCAAACGTTATACAACTTAACAATTTGGATCAGCTCTTCGTATTCTTCGATGTTTGCTGCGACAACATGGATATTGTGGGATATTCCGGTGAATGTCTTTGCGAATCATTTATGAAGCATCCAGCCGCATCTGTTGCCGTTCATGGTGCCATCATCCCATCTTACACCATTCCTAATCATGATTATGACAAGGAGATGTACAAAGCCATTTTTCATGAAAACATTACCAACATCGGCTATATCACCAACTTTGCCAACCTCACGGTGCTGAACGTACATGGTGAGCTTGGCAAATCGAATGTCCGTACCTATCTATGGTTGGGCGACGCCTCCATCGAACCCTGGACCAAGCAGATAGGAACACTTACTGTTTCACACGATGCACAACTTTTTCTGGGGATGAGCGAATTTACCGTCACCATTACCGGCAACGGCGGCTCTGTAGAAAACGCCATGGTGTGTGTTTCCAACGAAGATCAGTCGGTGTATGCTGTTGGCTATTCCGATGCTTCAGGAGTTGCTATTGTAGCTTTTGATGGTCCGGTAATCGATCCCGGCCACGTGAACGTTACCGTAAGTTTGCACAACTACCTGCCTTATCAGGGCATTGTTCCGGTAATTCCGCAGGAAGGGCCTTACGTTGTTAAAGACAGCTATGTTATTAATGACATTGCTGGTGGCAATGGCAACGGCCTGATGGACTATGCCGAGCAGGTGATGCTTTCGCTAAGCGTAAAAAATGTGGGTATCGAAACTGCTGCAAACGTTATTGTAACCATCTCTACCGAAGACGAATACATTACTATTACTAATGCTACCGCTAATTATGGCGACATCGAACCTGATGGTGTTGCAACGGTTACCGATGGTTTTGCTTTTGACGTAGCCGAAAACCTGCCCGATGGCCACGGCGTGCTGCTGAACGTTTCGGCCAGCGATGGCACCGACAACTGGGCAAGTACAGTGGTTATCCCCGGTCATGCACCAAAACTTTCTTTAAACGGATATTCGATAAATGATGCTTCGGGAAACAACAATGGCTTCCTTGATCCGGGCGAAACTGTCGAAATGACCGTAAACGTGATCAACAAAGGATCTGCTGATGCTTACACTGTTGTTGCAAGCCTCCTTAGCACCGATCCTATGCTTTCGGTTTTATCTGCCGATCCCCAGGAAATTGGTGATTTAGTGCCCAGTGCTACCGGCTTGGCTGTATTTACCGTTTCTGCCGATCCGACTATTGTTCCCGGGTATTTGGGTGAGCTTTTACTTACATTAAATGCCGATTTTAATATTGAACAGGAAGACGTGGTGCTCATTCCATTTACCGATTATTGTGATGCATCAACCTCCAACCAGGATGAATATATTTCAAAAGTTGTTTTGGGTGAGATAAATAATTCGAGTAGCTGGCAGGGTGGCGTTGCTGATTATAGAGACATTACCACCACGCTCGAACCTGGCGTGGCCGAAGCTATTACTGTTACAAACGGAAATGCATGGTCGAGCGACAAGGTTACAGTTTGGATCGACTGGAATATGGATAAGGAGCTGGGAAATAATCCTGAGGAAACCTACGTGCTGACCAGTAATGGCTCGGGGCAAACCTTTACCGGAAACATTACTCCTCCGGCCGATCAGCAAGGCGGGCAATACCGCATGCGGGTAAGGATGACTTATAGCACTGCCCCCGTACCTTGTGGCAACTCATCTTATGGCGAAGTTGAAGACTATACCGTTATTATCGAACAAGGTATGACCGCAAACTTCAATGCGAATAATACTGAAATCTGCCAAGACCTCGAAGTTACGTTTACCGATTACTCATCTGGTGGAATAGACGAATGGTATTGGGAATTTGAAGGTGGAACACCGGCAACCTCTGCCGAGGAAAATCCGACGGTAATGTACGAAGAAGGCGGTACCTTCGACGTAACCCTTACCATTACAGGTGCGCAGGGCAGCAGCGTCATCACTAAACCGGATTACATCCATGTGATAGATAAACCTGACGATGCCGGCGACATCTTTGGCAGCATGCAAACCTGCCAGGGCTACGAAGAAACCTTTGCGGTGAGTGAAATCGAATATGCTGATAATTATAACTGGGTGCTTGTTCCCGCCGAGGCCGGCGAAGTAACCGCAACGGATAACGCAATAACCATCCTCATCAGCCTGGAATATGAAGGCGATGCTTCCCTTAAAGTATGTGGTAGCAACGACTGCGGCGAAGGTGCTTGGAGCGAGGATTTCGTTTTCTCCATCAATACCTGCGTAGGAATTTTTGATGGTCAAACATCAGCACAGGCCACGATTTATCCCAATCCGGGCGAAGGACTTTTTACCCTTGAGCTTAACGGCAACGACGTGGTACAACTGCAAGTAGTCAACGCCATTGGTGAAATAGTATATAAGGTTTCGGATGTAAAAGTTGATGGTCATCTTGCCACCGACATCAACCTGAACGGATTTGCTGAAGGTGTTTATTTCCTGAAAATCGACGGCAACACCATGCATGAATTCCAAAAAATCGTCATTACACGATAGGGAATTTTATTAAAAGAAAAATTCAAAAAAGGCTGTCCTGAAAAGGCAGCCTTTTTTTTATTACTTGTGGTAAGAATGACCCCGATTTTTTCCGCACAAGATTTCTCCATCCAAACTTGCTCTGCAAATTTTCCAGTCGAAATGACGCGCAAAACATTCGCTGACCAAAATAACCTTCACCAAAGATTTATTTAGTTTTACCGCTTCATTTTTTTAAAATCAAAACTTTATATGAAGAAATTCTATCTTTCCGCCACATTACTCGCGTTGATGATGCTATGCTCAGGTTTATCTGTTTTTGCACAACCCAAAACTTTGTTGCTCTCGCAAGGCGACAACCAATTTGATATTACTGCCACCACGCGTGGCAACATTAATTTCCACCATGAGCTGGCTACTCTGAGCAGCCTGGAAGTTGCCGGCGATAATCGGGCGTTTGTCCAGCTTGTGGCGCCGGGCTACAACTATTCGATGCAGGAGGGTGCGCCTATGCTGCCGATGATAAAAAAACTGATGGAAATACCAGCAGGCGCCACGTATGAAATCGTTGTCACGAATGTAGTTACAGAGACCTACCGCCTGGCAGATTTTGATATTACTATTCCGTTGTTCCCTGCGCAGCCATCGGTGAGCAAGAGCGATGAGCGCGATAATATCCCCCTGGTGGTGGATGCATCGGTTTATCAATCGGATGAGTGGTTTGGCTTTGAAACGGTGCAGATAGAAGAATTGGGCGAGATGCGCGGTACACATCTGGCGCGGCTTGAAGTGTCGCCATTCCGTTATAATCCGATGCGTGGCGAGTTGCAGGTAATTACATCTTTTGACGGTGAGATACGATTTATGGGCGGAAACCCCGAAGCTGCTCAGGCGGAGAAAGCCCGGCTTTATTCGCCTTATTACAAATCCATTTTCGATCAGCTTATCAATTACCAGGCGCCTGCTCCTGAGGAATCTTTGCGTGCATTGCCGGGCGCTGCTCCGGTTACCTATATTATCGTTTCCCATCCGATGTTTCAGACGGCACTGCAGCCGTTTGTTGCATGGAAGACTAAAAAAGGTTTTAAAGTAATCGAAGCTTACACCAACAATCCGGCGGTAGGAACCTCCACCACTTCCATTAAAAATTACCTGAAGAATTTCTACAACAATCCGCCGCAGGGCGTGCATCCACAGACCTTCGTGCTCATCGTTGGCGACGTGGCGCAGGTGCCTGCTTTTAATGGTACAGCTGGATCACACGTCACCGATCTATATTATTGTGAATACACCAACGACTACTTTCCTGAATGTTTTTACGGACGGTTCTCGGCCAACACATTGGCGCAGTTGCAGCCACAAATCGACAAAACCCTCGAATACGAACAATATGCTTTTCCCGACCCTACTTTTCTCGACGAAGTGGTGTTGGTTGCCGGAGCAGATAGTTATCACCAGCTCAAGTGGGGCAATGGCCAGATCAACTATGGAACACAATACTATTTTAATGCAGCGCATGGTCTATTGACGCATGCATACCTGCAGCCACAACCTTCCGGCGGGAACTATTCGGCCAATATCCGGCAGGATGTAAGCAATGGTGTGGCTTACGCCAATTACTCGGCACATTGCAGTCCATCGGGCTGGGCCGATCCTTCTTTTACCATCAATCACATCTCTGCTCTTACCAATTCTCACCGATATGCGCTGATGGTTGGCAACTGCTGTTCTTCGGTCGAATTTCAAAACAATTCTTTCGGTGAGGAAATCGTTCGGGCACCGCTCAAAGGCGCCATCGGCTACATTGGTGGTTCCAACAGCACCTACTGGGACGAAGATTTTTGGTGGGGCGTCGGAAACAAAACTGTGTCGTCCAATCCCACCTATGAATCAACAAAACTTGGTGTTTACGACCGCACCTTCCACGATCGTGCTGGTATTACTACCAACGATTGGTATGTTACTCAGGGGCAAATGCCCTCGGCGGGCAACCTGGCAGTGACACAATCCGGATCGTCACTAAAAAATTATTATTGGGAAATTTATCATTTGATGGGCGATCCCTCACTGATGGTTTATTTTTCGCAAGCGCCTGCCATCAGCGTAAGCTATCCGCCGCTGCTGCCACTATCGACAACAATGGTGGAAGTAAATACCGCTCCTTACGCTTACGTTGCGATAAGTAAAAATGGTGCTTTGGTAGGTGCTGCTTTGGCCAACAATAGCGGGCTGGCGCATGTAAACCTGCTGCCGGTAACGCAGGCTGGCACAGCCGATGTGGTGGTGACCGGGCAAAATCTCAAGCCGTGGCAAGGAACGGTAATGTTTGCCACACCTAACGGCCCATTTATTTCGGTAGAGAATTATGCAGTGAACGATGCCGGCGCCAATGGCAACGGGCTGGCCGAATATGGCGAAACTGTCAGCCTCGACGTTTCCTTTAAAAATATAGGCAATGCTGCAGGCAACAACATCAATCTTACGCTTACTTCCTCCAGCCCATTCGTTACGATAATGCAGGCTCAGGCGATGTTGCCTCAAATCAACGCCGGTCAAACCATTGCGCTAAGCGATATTTTTAAATTCTCGATAGCCGAAAATGTGCCGGATGAAGAAGGTTTGATATTTACACTTAAAGCGACCAGCGGCAGCAATGTCTGGGAAAGCCAACTCAACATCACTGCACATGCTCCTTTGCTGGCCTATAGTAATTACTCAATTAATGATGTTTCCGGTAATAACAACGGAAAACTTGATCCCGGCGAAACGGTGACTTTCACAGTTTCTGCCATCAACAATGGCTCGGCTGCCGCTACAGCTGTAATGGGACAACTCACCACAGCCAGTCCCTACATCACTATCATTACCACCCAACCTCAACCGATGGGCAACATGGCGCCTGACGCAACCGCTTCGGCTGGATTTTCGCTGACCTGCAGTCCTTCTACGCCGGTGGGTCAAACTATAAGTTTTAATTTTAATATTACCGCCGCGCAAGGAATTTCCGCCAACGGCACTTTTTCGGCTGTAGCCGGACAAATACCAGTACTTATTGTCGATCTGGACGGAAATCATAATTCTGCCAACCATATAGCTTCTGCCATTAATGCCAATGGAATTGCAACACAAATAACCACTACTTTTCCAGCAAATCCCAACCTTTACACCTCGGTTTTTGTGTGTCTGGGAATTTATTATAGTAATTATAAACTGACTGCAACGCAAGGTCAGGTGCTGGCAGCTTACCTCAACGACGGCGGAAGATTGTACATGGAAGGCGGTGACACGTGGCATTACGATACACAAACACAGGTGCATGGAATGTTTGGTATCCAAGGGCTGTCCGATGGCAGTGGCGACCTAGGAAGCATTGCAGGAGTGAACACCACCATGACGCAGGGAATGAGTTTCGGTTACAATGGCGAAAACAGTTGGATCGATCGGCTGGCGGCAATAAATGGCGGTGTGGCCATTCTAAAAAACCAATCGCCGCAGTACATTTGTGCTGTAGCCAATGAAGCAGCAGGTTACCGAACCATCGGCATGTCGATGGAGTTTGGTGGTCTCACGGGCAACCGCAATGCACTGATGGAAAAATATCTGTTGTTCTTTGGATTGTTGCAGCCGCTCACGGCCGATTTTACTGCAGATGTAACCACAGTGAGTGAAGGAACTTCGATTCACTTTTTTGATCAGAGCACCGGCAACCCCCAAAATTTTGTGTGGAGTTTTCCGGGAGCTTTTCCATCTGCAAGTAACGACCAAAACCCTATGGTAACTTATCATAATGCCGGGGTGTATTCTGTAACACTAAAGGTGACCGCAGAAGGCAATTCGGTTACAGCCACCAAAAATAATTACATCACCGTGCGGCCGGTCGGACTTATTCAGACCATACCGATACACAGCGGCTGGAATGGGATTTCGTCAGCTTTGATTCCTGACAACGGCAACCTGGAGCAGATTTTTGGCGAACATATCAATGAGTTGATCATCCTGCAGGATATGCAGGGAATGTTTTTCCCGGGCATGCAGATCAACACGCTTGGTGAATGGAATTACCAGACCGGCTATAAAATTAAAGCTGCCGCAGATTTTGAGATTGAAATAGCAGGAATGCTGCCGGAAGATAGTCAGCTGACATTGCCGGCTGGCTGGAGCCTGCTGCCGGTGTTAGCGACGGAAGCTGTGGAGCCACACATTTTGTTTGCCGAGGAGCCGGAGAAACTCATAATTATCAAGGCGGTGGCCGGAACTGGCGTTTACTGGCCGGCCTATGGCATCAGCACTTTGGGCGCACTGCAGCCGGGCGTCAGCTATCTCGTTTTTGTAACGGACGAGGTGGTGATAGCTTTTGATTAAATAGAAATTATTTACTACAGCCCGAACGTTTACGCCCGACATTTGCCATACGCTAAACAATTTTCCGCATCAGTATTCCATCGTAATAGTCTGAGCCGATTTTGGTGTCGCGTTCCAGTCGGGCGAGGGTTTCAAAGTCAAGCGATTCGTAGAGGCGGATGGCTGCCACATGATCGGCACGCACCATCAGGTAAAGTATCTCGATAGCTTTGGTTTCTTTAATGCGTTCCAGGGCGGCTTGCAGCAATTGCCGTCCGATGCCTTGCTTTCGGTAACCCTCCACAATGCCCATGGTAAGCCTGGCTGTGTGCCGCAGCCGGATGGCAGTATTGGCTTCTATGGTGAGATATCCCACCGGACGGCTGCCGCTCATCGCTATTAGCATCATCGAACCGTAAATGCGCAGCAAGTCCTGGTGATATTTGGCGAAAGCCTGGACATCGGCAAACTTCCGGTCGAAGTCGTCGCTCATAAAATCGGTGGTGAGATGCACGTGGCGCACAATGGCATAGAGCTCCTTTGCATCAAACTCGTGGTATCCTTTTATCGTCACTTGGTGTATCATAATAATTCTTTATTGGCCAGGATTCTTTTTGATGAATAGTTGGCCGAATGATTTTTTTCGTCTTACTTTGTAAACCTGCATAAAAAAGATCTGACAAAGATAAACTGCAAATTGGATAATAAAAATGCCTTTGACATGAATAACCCAAGTGTGATCACCATCTATCATAATCCGCGCTGCCGCAAATCGCGTGCAGGGCTTGCCAGGCTCCAAAGCAAAGGCGAACCCTACCAGATTAAGGAATACATGAAAACCGGAATTCCGGTGGAAGAGCTGCGAGATGTGCTGATGAAACTCAACTTGAGGCCAAAGGAGATTATCCGTACCCATGAAGCCGATTACAAAACACGCTTTCGCGGAAAAGATTTCACCGACGATGAGTGGATTCAGATCCTGAGCGAAAATCCCAAACTCATCAAGCGGCCGCTGGTGATAAAAAAATACAAAGCCGTATGGGCCGATCCGCCCGAAATGATGGATTTGATGTTCTGATCACAATTTTTTTCCCGGCACTAATATGGCCTGTTTATAAAGTTGGTGAAAAACTGACAAGAAGTTTTAATATCCAACAAAACAAGCTTTTACTACGCCCCGTTGAGAAGGCAAGCAACAGATTAACAACGAATAAATCAACAAAAACAAATGGCTTATCCTTACACCCCCCCCGATTATTTTGGTATCGACGAACTGCTGAGCGACGAACACAAGATCGTCCGTTCGTCCATCCGCGATTACGTTACCCGTTCCATTGTCCCCATCATCGATCAGGCAGCGCAGCAGCATACTTTTCCCGCCCATATTTTTAAAGAGCTGGGAGCGTTGGGCGTCTTTGGCTCTTTCATTCCTGAGGCGTATGGTGGTGCTGGGCTCGATTATATCTCCTATGGTTTGATCATGACGGAGCTGGAGCGTGGCGATTCGGCCATCCGGTCCACCGCCTCGGTACAATCGTCGCTGGTGATGTATCCCATTTTTGCCTTTGGCAACGAAGAACAAAAGCGGCGTTTTCTGCCCCGACTTGCCACTGGCGAACTCATCGGCTGTTTTGGCCTCACCGAACCCAACCACGGCTCTGACCCCGGCAGAATGGAGACAACTCTGCGCGATGCCGGCGATCACTATGTTTTAAATGGAGCCAAAATGTGGATCACCAACAGCCCCATTGCCGACATTGCCGTTATATGGGCAAAAGACGAAAAAGGGGTGGTGCGTGGTGCGATTGTCGAAAAAACAAGTCCAGGCTTCTCGGCGCCGGAAACCCACAACAAATGGTCGTTGCGTGCCTCGGTGACAGGTGAGCTGGTGTTTGATGAGGTGAAGATTCCCAAAGAAAACATGTTTCCGGATATCCGCGGTTTGAAGGGGCCTCTGATGTGCCTCAACTCTGCGCGCTACGGCATTGCCTGGGGCGCTATAGGAGCCGCAGCCGATTGTTACAATACGGCGTTGCATTATGCTAAGGAGCGCATGCAGTTTGGGCGTCCGCTGGCCAGCTTCCAGCTACAGCAGAAAAAGCTTGCCGAGATGGTCACAGAAATCACGCATGCACAACTGCTGGCATGGCGGCTCGGAGTGCTGCGCAACGATGGACGCGCCACCCCCGCACAGATATCGATGGCCAAACGCAACAATGTGCAGATGGCACTGAATGTGGCACGAGAGGCACGTCAGGTGCTTGGAGCAATGGGCATCACCGGCGATTTTCCCATCATGCGCCACATGATGAATCTCGAATCGGTGATTACCTACGAAGGAACCCACGACATCCATCTGCTCATCACCGGCGCGGACATTACCGGCATCAATGCATTTGAATAAAAAGATTTAGTAAAACAAAGTATAAACTGATGCGGCGGAGAGATGTAGAGGAAAGTTTCTTGATACTTTTTTCGTGTTGATTAGCATAATTCACATGAATTTGTGGTTAGAGGAATTTTCACATGAATTTGCTGGAAACCTCTGTTTTTATTTGTTTAGCCAGCCAAACCTACATTACCTTTCAGATAGGAAACCGCACGGTTTAAGACGCTAAATAACAATACTTTTGTGTAAAATTAACATCTTATCGATCACTATAATTCATTATTATGAAACCTACTCATATCGAACACATAGGAATTGCCGTCAACAGCCTCGAAGAAAGCATTCCTTATTATGAAAATGTTTTGGGGCTGAAGTGCTATGCCGTGGAAGAAGTTGCCGATCAAAAAGTTAAGACCGCTTTTTTCCAGGTAGGACAAACAAAAATAGAGTTGCTCGAATCCACCGACCCGGAAGGTCCCATCGGTAAGTTCATTGCCAATAAAGGCCCCGGTGTTCATCATCTGGCTTTTGCCATGGACGATGTGGATGAAGCATTAAAACAAGCCGAGGAAAAAGGTATTCGCCTCATCGACAAGCAGCCGCGCAAAGGTGCCGAAGGTATGCGCATCGGGTTTCTGCATCCCAAATCAACATACGGTGTTCTCACCGAATTTTGTGGTAAATAAACCTTTGAGCCAATCCACACGGAGTTAAGAAATCATTACAAAACAAAATAAGTAAATTGTGAATAATCAGGATAAATTGCAGCAGCTCATCGACTTGCGCATAAAAGCACGAGAAGCCGGCGGAGAAAGACGTGTCGAAGCCCAGCATGCGAAAGGAAAATATACTGCACGCGAGCGCATCGAGATGCTCCTAGACGAAGGCAGCTTCGAGGAATACGATATGTTTGTAACCCATCGTACCACCGACTTCGGCATGGCCGATAAGGTTTTTCTGTCCGATGGCGTCATCACCGGTCACGGTACCATTGACGGGCGCATCGTGTTTATTTTCTCACAGGACTTTACTGTATTTGGTGGCTCATTGTCAGAAACCTTTGCACAGAAAATCTGCAAGGTGATGGATCAGGCCATGAAAGTGGGAGCTCCCCTCATCGGCATCAACGACTCGGGTGGAGCCCGTATTCAGGAGGGCGTGCGCAGTCTGGCAGGTTATGCCGAAATCTTTCAGCGCAATATTATGGCTTCGGGAGTTATTCCACAGATTTCTGCCATCTTCGGCCCATGTGCCGGCGGAGCTGTTTATTCTCCGGCACTCACCGACTGCATCATCATGAGCGACAAAACCAGCTACATGTTTGTAACTGGTCCCAAAGTGGCCAAGACCGTTACCGGTGAAACCATTACCGAAGAAGATTTGGGCGGCGCTACCGTGCATGCTACCAAATCAGGTGTGGCACATTTCAGAGCCGACGACGAAGAAGAGGGAATGATGCTGATACGCAAAACCCTGGAGTATCTGCCGCAGAACAATCTGGAGGAACCTATCGTAACAGAGTGCCACGACCCGATAGATCGCAAAGATGACAAGCTTAACGATGTTATCCCCGACAGCGCTAACACGCCTTACGACGTCAAAGACATTATCTACACCATCGTTGACGACAGCGAATTTTTGGAGTTCCACCGTCATTTTGCTAAAAATATTGTGGTAGGCTTTGCCAAGTTCGACGGTCAGCCGGTGGGTATTGTAGCCAATCAGCCAAACTATCTGGCTGGTGTTCTGGATATCGATGCCTCGCGTAAAGCTGCACGTTTTGTCAGGCTATGCGACTCATTCAATGTTCCTATTATTACCCTGGTCGACGTTCCGGGATTTTTGCCGGGCAGCGGCCAGGAATATGGTGGTATCATCGTTCACGGTGCAAAGCTGATGTTTGCCTATGGCGAAGCCACCGTTCCAAAAATTACCATTACCCTTCGTAAATCTTATGGCGGCGCCCACGACGTAATGGGTAGCAAACAATTGCGCGCCGACATCAACTACGCCTGGCCTTCGGCAGAAATTGCCGTGATGGGTGCCGCGGGCGCTGTGGAGGTACTCGAAGGTCGCAAAATCCGAGATATAAAAGACCCCGATGAGGCCGCAAAATATGCTGCTACAAAAGAGGATGAGTATCGCGAAAAATTTGCCAACCCATACGAAGCTGCCCGTTATGGCTACATCGATGATGTGATTGAACCACGCAACACCCGGTTCCGCATCATCCGAGCATTACAGGTTTTGGCAAACAAAAAAGAAACGCTTCCTCCCAAAAAGCACAGCAATATCCCATTGTAATTACCTATCAAAACCTTGATTACTATGATAATTAATGCAGTCACAATAGATTTTTCAACCATCGATGCTTTCGCTGCTTCGGTAGCGATAGTAGGATATGTCATTGTGTTTTCGGTATTGGTGTTACTGTCTTTTGCCTATAAATTTATCCCGAAAATTATTGCGTTTGACGTTCGTCGCCGGATGAAAAAACAAGGTAATTGTGATGACTGCGAAATAGCCGATACCGAAGGCGACGTTACAGCAGCCATCACCCTGGCACTTTACATGAACATCAACGAGCTGCACGACGAAGAGAGCGATGTCATCACCATCCGCCGCGTAGCCAAACAATATTCGCCCTGGAGTTCGAAAATTTATGCTACCAATCCTTTTGTAAGAATATAATAAAAGATGAAAAAATTTAAGTTTAAAATAAAAGGTCACGACTACAATGTCGAAATCCTGAAATTCGAAGAGGATCACGCACATGTTGACGTAAATGGGACCACTTACGATGTGGAAGTGCAACGAACCTACAAACAGCCCAAAACACCTAAGCTGGTGCGTCAGGAAGTACAAGCCCGCCGGCAGGATAGCAAAATTAAAAAGACCATTACAACGACCGCAGGTCACGTTGTGAAAATTCCGCTACCTGGCAACATCGTGCAGGTATTTGTGAAAAATGGCGACGCGGTAAAACTTGGTGATAAGCTGGTGATGTACGAAGCCATGAAAATGGAAAATATCGTTGCAGCCGAAAAAGACGGCATCATTCAAAATATATTAATACAACCGGGTGATACCGTGCTGCAGGATGCCAAGATTATGGAAATAGCTTAATGATGAGTCATTACCGCTTATTTTCTAATTTATTAAAAGACAAAAATCAAGCACAGCGATGAAAAGACTTCTTACCATTTTTGGGGTTCTTGCAATTATTGCAACCATATCGATAGCATTTCCCAAAACTGCTTTTACTGATACGCAAACAGATACTACCGAACTTTCGCAACCGGCACCCGTAGTTATTGACAGCGGACACGATGGCCTTAACGCAGCTGTCGGCGGCGTAATGAACTTTTTAAAGTATACAGGTTTTGCCAACGTTACCCCCGGCCACTTGATTATGCTGGTGTTTGGGTTGTTTTTTATCTTCCTTGCCATCCGTCACAATTTCGAGCCACTGCTTTTGATTCCTATTGGCACTGGTATTCTCATCGGAAACATTCCCTTTATGCTCAATGCCGGGCTGGAGATCGGCATTTATGAGTCGGGCAGCGTGTTGAATTATCTATATTTTGGCGTTACCGCCGGTGTTTATCCGCCGCTGATCTTTCTGGGCATTGGTGCTATGACCGATTTTTCGTCGCTTATCTCCAATCCTAAGCTCATGCTTTTGGGAGCTGCTGCTCAGGTGGGTATTTTCGCTACATTTCTTGGCGCACTTATTCTGGGGTTTCATCCTTCCGAAGCGGGTGCTATCGGAATCATTGGTGGCGCCGACGGCCCGACGGCCATCTTCCTTTCATCCAAACTGGCAAATGGTATCAATATCCTTGAGAACGGTGAGGTTGTCAAAAACCTCATTGGTCCTATCGCCATCGCAGCCTATTCGTACATGGCTTTGGTGCCGGTAATTCAGCCTCCGATTATGCGTTTGCTCACTTCCAAAAATGAACGGAGAATTAAGATGAAGTCGCCACGTGCCGTTTCCCAGCTCGAAAAAATACTTTTCCCGATCATCGGATTGCTGTTAACAACATTTATTTCGCCAAGTGCATTGCCATTGTTGGGAATGCTCTTCTTTGGCAACCTGCTCAAAGAAAGCGGTGTTACCAAGCGCCTGGCCGAAACCGCCCGCACATCGCTCATCGACATCGTTACCATTGTGCTTGGCATAACCGTTGGCGCTTCCACACAAGCCGATATTTTCCTCACACCTGAGTCCATCCTTATTTTTATACTAGGGGCTATTTCTTTTATGATAGCTACCGCCGGCGGAGTGCTGTTTGCTAAAGTGATGAACCTTTTCCTTAGCGACGAGAACAAGATCAACCCACTGATTGGTGCTGCCGGGGTTTCGGCTGTGCCCGCCAGTGCCCGTGTGGTTCAAATGGAAGGTCTAAAGGCCGATCCCAAAAATCACCTGCTGATGCACGCTATGGCTCCCAACGTTTCTGGCGTTATCGGTTCGGCAGTAGCTGCTGGTATCCTGCTCAGCTACCTTATGTAGAAATGTGTTTTCATTTTGATAGTTGAAAACCGGTTCGTGCTGCATGAACCGGTTTTTTTTGTGATGATGCATGGGAATGATGGCCTCTTAATAGAGCCGAATTCACGAATAAATATGACCTACGGTGAATTCGTTCACCAAAAGTTATGACTTACGGTGAATACCGAATTACCAATCCAAAATATTAATTTCCTCCTCTCACCCTTTCCTCCCAAAATCTGCGGGTATCTCGCCCCATTTTTCGGTGTTCCATTTCAGGATGGGGATATCCACAGTATTGTTATTCAGCCAATTTTCGGCTCGCGTTATCAGTTCAAAAACCTCTGCGTTGCGCGAGGTAGGTTTCAGAAGGGTTTTTGTTTTTTTGTTGCGTACCCACGCCATGGCAGTGCGGGAATCGGAGTAAACAGGGATTTTCTGTTTTCTTTTATGAAGCATGGCCAGCACGTGCACCAGTGCCAGAAACTCGCCGATGTTGTTGGTGGCATCAGGGAAAGGCCCCTGATGGAAAATCTGTTTTTTGGTTGTGGTATGCACGCACTGATATTCCATTACGCCGGGGTTTCCGCTGCAAGCTGCATCTACCGAGAGGCTTTCCCACACGGGTCCGGCGCCCGATTCTTCGGCAGCAGGCGTATTCTTTTTGGTTTTCAAATAATTCCACATGTTGCCTGCAAAAGCACACTTCGCCTCCTCTTCGGTGTCGAAAGATTTGTAGAAGGCTTTTTCAAAACCTTCCACCTGCGCACGGCATTGCTCCCAGTTGTCGTAAATGCCGGGCGTTACACCTTTCCAAACCACATAATATTTCCTGCTTTTTTTGGCCATATTTCAAAAGAGTTAAATTTGCCACTTTTCAATTATTTGCAAAGATGAAGAAATTTATTTTTTACTTCCTTATTCTGGCAGGCATAGCTGTCGCGGCCTATGCTTTTGCAACTCATCCGTTAGCGGAGAGGATGGACAAAGGCGAAAACTTTGAGCTATTGATGACCGGAATGCTCGCCCTGTTTTTGATGATAACCGGCGCTTACGGCTTGTATGCCGAGCATCTGTGGAAACGATTCCGTGCACAGGGTAAGCACGAAAATCTTTGTGTGGAAGCCAATTATTATGTGCAGCGCAAAGGTTTTGTCGGCCGCGTGTTCCTGTTTCCTTTTATAAAGATCAAATCTACCAACTCTTTCTTTATCGCAATCCTTGGAGCTTTGGCCTGGGTAATTATTCTTGCCATTCTGCTCAATGTAGTGGCTGGACTAATGAAATAGATTTATTAAATTTTTGTAATTAATACAACGATATTCTTGATAAGACGCTAATTTTTAATAACATGAAAAACCGTTTACTTTTCATTACTACCATTCTCTTAACGACCGCTTTTTTTGCTTGTCGCAATGAGGTGAGACTTTCGGCCGCTAAGAATTTCGATGGTGCTGTGTGGGAGCGCTTTGATTATTTACATTTCGATTTTCAAATCGATCAACCACAACGCGAATACAATGTACAGGCATTTGTGCGCTACAACGATGATTTTAAGGATGAAAAGCTACCGCTAAATGTAGTGATGGTATTGCCTTCGGGTGAAGAGCGCATCCGGGAATATGTGCTGACGTTGCGCGACGAAACGAAAAAACCATTTGGGATTTTGGGGGATGGCTATTACGAGTTAACTAAGGTACTGCGTGATGGGCTTACCATTAATGAAGCCGGCAAAATGCACGTTGAGATCGAGAATCTGCGCAGCAAAGCTTACACGGAGGGCGTTGTAACTTTCGGGATTATTCTTGAGGCACAATAACCGTATCATCGTCGGTGCCATTGTTTTCGCTGTCGTCGCCCAGAATTTTTTTCACCTTTATCCGGTCGATGATCAGGCGGCGTCGCAGTAGCTCAAGGTCGCGAAATTTCTTTTCGACACGTGTATGATCCAGAAAATATAGCGTCACCTTCTCGCCGTACAAATCCTCATCAAAATCAAAAAGATGTGCCTCGATGGTGAGCTGATTTACCTTGAGCGTAGGCCGTATGCCGATGTTGCTCATGCCTTTGTATAGCTTGCCTTTCCATTCGAGCAGAACGGCATAAACTCCGTATTCGGGAATAATCTTGTCGGGTTCGTCAGGCTCGATATTGGCAGTAGGAAATCCGATCGTGCGCCCCAACTGGTTTCCCATCACCACTGTGCCGGAGATGGAGTAGTTGTAGCCCAGAAATTTTGTAGCCGTTTTCATGTCGCCGCGCCGGATAGTCTCACGAATCTTTGTGCTGCTCACAGCGATCTCGTCGAGTTGTTGCATGGCTATTTGTTCTACTTTAAAGCCATATTTTTCTCCCATTTCAGTGGTGAATTGAAGATCGCCTTTGCGATCGTAGCCAAAATGATGGTCGTAGCCAATAATGACCTTGACAGGATGCAGCGGCTCCACCAAATATTTTTTAATAAAATCTTCAGAAGAGGTCCTGGCAAATTCTTTTGTAAACTCAATGCAAATCAGCACGTCGATGCCCAGTTTCTCAAAAAGCTTTATTTTCTCTTTACGTGAGATAATCAGACGCAGATTGTAGTCGGGCTGCAGCACTGTGCGTGGATGCGGAAAAAATGTGATGACCACACTCTTGCCGCCAATGGTGCTGGCCGAATGCACCAGCTCACCGATCACTTTCTGGTGTCCGATGTGCAGCCCGTCGAAGGTGCCGACGGTCACCACCGGTTTATGAATAGGTTCGATAGCTTGTATTCCGTGATAAACTTTCACTTTTTCTGTTTTGATAATCATTAAACATTTTTCACCAGCCCCTGCTCGATAAGCCATCCGGCTATCTGCACGGCATTGGTAGCAGCTCCTTTGCGCACATTGTCGCTCACCACCCATATGTTGAGGGTTTTAGGTTGCGAAAAGTCGCGGCGGATACGCCCGACGAAAACTTCATCTTTTCCTTCCGCCAGCAACGGCATAGGATAAATGGCTTCCGCCGGATTGTCCTGAACTACCACGCCAGGCATCTGCTCCAGAATCCGGCGTACTTCCGCCAAATCAAAGTCATTAAAAAACTCCACATTAACAGCTTCCGAATGGCCACCCATCACCGGAACACGCACCACCGTGGCGGTGATTTGCATTTGGTCATCCTCCAAAATTTTGCGTGTTTCATCCACCAGCTTCTGTTCTTCAGTAGTATAACCGGACTCGTCGAAAGCGCCGCCATGTGGCAAAACATTGCGATGAATCGGATGTAGGTAAGCTTTTTCAGTGGTGTCGATTTCTTTTTCTTCGTCGGTTAGTTGTTGCATACCTTTTAGACCCGAGCCGGTTACTGACTGATAGGTGGAAACAACCACTCGCCGGATGCGAAAGTGCGCATGCAGCGGAGCCAGCGCCATCACCAGTTGAATGGTGGAACAGTTGGGATTGGCAATAATGCGGGTCTTTGGGTTGATGGTGTGCGCGTTTATTTCGGGAACCACCAGCGGAACATCAGCGTGCATGCGCCAGGCCGAGGAGTTGTCGATGACAAAAGTACCCGCTTCCACAAATCTTTCAGCCCACGCTTTCGATACTTCGCCGCCGGCAGAAAACAGCGCGATATGAGGGCGCTGCGCCAGACACTGCTCCACGTTAAGCACTGTAAGCTGGTGGCCATCATAGGTAACCTGTCGACCCGCCGATCGCGGCGAGGCGGCGGCAATTATCGTATCAACAGCAATTTTGTGCTCCGGGAGTATCTCCAACATTTTTTGTCCTACGAGTCCTGTAGCGCCTACAATAGCTATCTTCATGATGCTTTAGCAATTTTGTTTTTTTAATGAAGTGAGGCAAAATTAATATATTTACCCTTTCTTTTTGGAGCACAAAAAAATCGTGATCATGAAGTTCGTAAGCTTTTTCCTGCTGTTGCTGCCGCTTTTTCTTACGGCGCAAGTCTTCGATGATTTCTCGGATGGGGATTTTACCCAAAATCCACCCTGGCATGGCAACACAGATCATTTCGTGGTAAATGCAGACTTTATACTTCAGCTCAACAGCGAAGGCGAAAATACCTCTGTGCTCACTACCGCCTTTGTTGCTGTGGCACCTATGGAATGGCGGTTCAGGATTAAATTGGCCTTCAGCCCGTCCACCAATAACTACGCGCGTTTTTATCTTGCAAGCGATGCTGTCGATCCGCTTGCAGCACAACAGGCGTGGTTTATACAATTTGGCGAAAGCGGCACCAACGATGCCATCCAACTTTTCCATCAGGAAGGCTCTGCGCTTACTTCCATTTGCCGCGGTACCGAAGCATTGATTGCAAACTCTTTCGATCTGTGGCTGCGGGTGAGGGTGGATGAATCTGGAAACTGGAGCATCGAACGAGCAGACACACCGCAAAACCTGTGGCTGCAAGAAGCGCAGGGCGTTGGCATTTCTCCTGTGGGAAACCGCAGCCTCGGGGTGTTGTGTAAATATACAGCCAGCAACAGCAAGCGATTTTATTTTGATGATGTGTATGCCGGCCCAATCGATATTGATGTGCAACCGCCCAAAGTGCTGCAGGTGCAGGTTACAGGTAGCAATACGCTGGACATTCTTTTTGATGAAGCTGTTGATGAAGCTGATGCTGAAACGCAGGCCAATTACAACGTTTCGCCACAGATAGGATATCCATTGGTTGCTGAACGCGATGATGCGAACCCGGCGCTGGTGCATCTTACGTTCGACCGCGATTTCCCCAACGCCACGCAGCTCACTATTACCATACAAAATATAGCCGACCTTTCCGGCAACGTCATGGAACCCGACACGTTGGCTTTCAGCATTTTTGCGCCTGCAGCGCATGATGTGGTGATCAACGAAATTATGGCCGATCCTTCTCCACCCGTTGGACTGCCCGATTGGGAATATCTGGAGTTGTTTAACACGACAGATTTTGACATCGATCTTAGCGGTTGGAAATTGTTGATCGGATCAACCGTAAAGCTTTTTGTTGATGTAAATATTGCTGCCCATGGGTTTCTTATTTTGGGTCACAAGGATGCGGCGCCGGATTTAATATTTGCAGGACCATTTTATGGCTTCTCTTCTTTTGCGCTCACCAACAGCGGGCAACAGCTTGTGCTGATGAATCCGCAGGGAGCCGTTATATCGGCAATCACCTACAGCGACGCGTGGTACAACGATCCCATCAAAAAAGACGGCGGCTGGTCGCTTGAGCAAATCGATCCTGCCAATGCCTGTGGCGGCAAGAACAACTGGACAGCTTCGACGAGCCAACAAGGCGGTACGCCCGGCGCTGTCAATTCTGTGGACGATGCAAATCCCGATGTTACGCCGCCTTTTGCACAGCGCATCGAAATTGCCGACACGGCTACATTGATATTGCATTTTTCCGAATCCATGGACAGCCTACAGATGGCATCTGCGAATTTGTATGAAGTTCAGCCGGGTGCGCTGCGTCCGGTAATTGCGCAGCATTCTTTCCCGCATTATCAGAAAGTCATCCTGCAATTTGCAAATCCCTTTTCGGCCACCACAATTTATACTTTGTCCCTTACGGGAAATATTTCCGACTGTGCCGGCAATCCCGTCGATCAGACCAAAACCGTACAATTTGGCTTGCCTGCTGACGTGGCGCCGCAGGATGTTGTGATTAATGAAGTGTTGTTTAATCCCAAAGATGACTTTGTGGTGGGCGTCGATTTCGTCGAAATTTACAACCGATCTGATAAAATTATCGATTTATCAAAAATGATGTTGGCCACCGAGGATAAAAAGACGGGGTCGATTAATAATCCTAAAAATATCAGTACCACCAGCTTTTTGTTTTTTCCACAACAATACCTCGTGCTTACCACCAAACCTGAGGTGGTGGCGCAGCAATATTTCACATCAGCACCCGAAAATTTTCTGCAGCTTCCAAGCCTGCCTTCTTACAGCAACGATGCGGGAGTGGTGGTGCTCACCACGCTTTATTTCGAAACCATCGACCGGTTTGCTTATCGCGAAAAGATGCACTATCCGTTGCTTGCCAGCTATGATGGCGTTTCTTTGGAGCGCATCCATTACGACCGGCCGGCAACCGACAGCACCAACTGGCATTCGGCGGCGCAGGATGTGGGGTTTGCAACGCCCGGCCTTCAAAATTCGCAGTTTAGCCCGTTGCTGGTAACGGATGATCCGATTACGGTGAGTCCCGAAATTTTCTCGCCCGACAACGATGGCTCCGACGATGTGTTGAATATTCATTACAATTATGAGGAGCCGGGTCGCAATGCAAGCATCACCATTTACGATGCACGGGGCCGAAAGATTCGCCAACTCACCGACCATGAGCTGCTGGGCACTTCCGGCCAGCTTTCGTGGGACGGCCTCGACGACCAGCGGCAGAAAGCTCCCATCGGCATTTACATCATCTATGTGGAAGTTTTCGATTTAAACGGCAATGTACATCATTACAAGAAAACCGCTGTGCTCGCTACCCGACTTTAGCGGAAACCGTCCGCCAAAGAAGAACTTAATTAAAATGAAAACACTCTACATCCATGGCCTCGACAGCTTCCCGGTTCCTCAAAAGATGGAGATCCTGCGCAACGCCGGACTGGAAACTGTCGCGCTTCACATGAATTATCGCACCGATACAGATATCTATACCAACCTGCGTGATTATGCGCTTGGTCAGAAAGTAGATTTTATTGTAGGGAGTTCGTTGGGAGGTTTCCTGGGCTATTGGCTTGCCGAAGATTTGGGGCTGCCGTGTCTGCTTTTCAATCCCGCCATGAATTATCGCAACAAATTGGAACCCCACCTGCCAGACATCCCCCAGCTTCGCTGCCCGTCGCGTTATGTTGTGATCGGTGCTCATGATGATGTGGTAGAACCGACAGCAAACATACGGTTTTTCAGAGAAAACAATCGCAGCAACTGCCGGCAGCGCGTGGTGGTGTGCGAGTGGCTAAAACATCAAATCGATTTTGGTACTTTTGAGGAGATGGTATATTGGGCGTTGGCGGGGCTGAAAAGATAGTTTTTATTTGCCGGCATACGCCAAGGAGGCAATGCTCACTTTTACCTGATCGACGGTGAGCAAAATCTGCGCACAAGCCTCCATAGTGGCGCCGGTAGTGATAATGTCGTCGATGAGCAGCAGGTGTTTGCCACGGATTTTTTCGGGATTCTGCAGACTGAATTTCCCTTTCACATTTTCGGCTCGAAGCAAACGCGACTTTTTGGTCTGTGTTTCTGTGGCGAAATTGCGATAAAGCACCTCCGTTTCGAGTTGCGAATTCAGTAAAGGAACCATGGCACTTGCAATGACCTCGCTTTGATTGTATCCTCGTTTTCGTTGTTTGCTCCAATGCAGGGGCACCGGCACAATCGCATCGATGTTGCTGAAATTTTCGCATCGGCATAGCTCACGCGCAAAAAGTTCGCCCAGCAGCGAACCTATTTCACGCCGTCCTTTATATTTGAAGCGGTGCATCATGTGTTGCACCCGCCCGGCACGCGAAAAATAGAGGAAAGAAGTAGCGTATTGAAAATTAACCCTTCCCCAGAAGGTAGCGGCCACAGGATTCTGATCGTCTTTATGAAAATTTGTGCGCGGCAAACGCATACGGCAGCGGGTGCAAAGCGTGTGTTCGTTGCGGTAAAGTAGATTGCCACAGCCCTCGCATACTACCGGGAAAAACAACTCGATGAAATCCTGAAACATTGCCATGCTTCAAATATACAACTTTACCAGTGAGGAAAGTTTTACTTTTAAAATTTACTCGAAGGGGGTTAATGCGTCAGAAGTTTCTTCGGACGTCTCGTAAACATTAAGTAAACGCTGGGGGTCCGGTAGGAAAACGGGATCAGATTCCGGTTATCAGATGATAGTTTTTCTTGCCGCGTTGTGCCAGGATATATTTGTTGCGCAGCAAGCAGCTTTCATCAACGATAAAGCCGTCGGATACTTTTTCTTTGTTGATGGAGATGGCGCCGTTTTTCAGAAACTCACGAGCTTCGCGGCGTGAGGAAGTAACGTCGGTTTTTTCGACCAGAAATTCTATGATAGGAATCCCCTGTCGTATTTCGTCCATTGCCACCTGGCTTTGCGGCACACCCTCGAAGATGCTCAGCAGAAGTTCCCCGCTCAGCTTCTTGAGCGTGTCGGTGGTGCCTTGCCCAAAGAGCAATCCCGATACATCAACGGCTGCTTCGTAGTCGTCGGCAGAGTGAATCATGGTGGTAATTTCGCGCGCCAGCACTTTTTGTAGTTCGCGGCGATGCGGTTCCAGCTTGTGCTGTTCGATCAAACTATCAATTTCTTCTTTTGGCAGCAGCGTAAAAATCTTGATGTAGCGCTCGGCATCGTCGTCGGAAGTGTTGATCCAAAACTGATAAAAAGCGTACGGCGAGGTTTTTTCGGGATCGAGCCACACGTTGCCTTCTTCTGTTTTGCCAAACTTGCCGCCGTCGGCTTTGGTGATAAGCGGGCAGGTGAGCGCAAATACGTCGTGCTCGTGGCCCAGCTTGCGGCGGATTAGTTCGGTGCCCGTTATAATGTTGCCCCACTGGTCGGAGCCGCCCATTTGCAGCTTGCAGTTGTGCTGCTGGTATAAAGTCAGAAAATCCGTTCCCTGCACCAGTTGATACGAAAATTCGGTAAACGACATGCCCTCTTTCGACTCGGAGCTGAGGCGGCTTTTCACACTCTCTTTGGCCATCATATAATTTACCGTAAGGTGCTTCCCGATGTCGCGGATGAAATCCAGGAAAGTATATTCCTTCATCCAGTCGTAGTTGTTTACCATCAGGGCACCATTGGCGGTTTCAGTGTTAAAATCAAGGAAGCGCGCAAGTTGATTTTTGATACACTCCTGGTTGTGGCGCAGCGCCGTTTCGTCAAGCAGATTTCGCTCTTTTGATTTTCCTGAAGGATCGCCAATCATTCCGGTGGCGCCACCTACCAGAACGATAGGACGGTGACCATGCACCTGAAAATGTTTGAGCATCATCACCGATACCAGGTGCCCGATGTGCAATGAGTCGGCCGTGGGGTCGATGCCCACGTATGCGGTGGTCATTTCGCGTTGCAACTGCTCATCCAGTCCGGGCGTCATATCGTGGATCATGCCACGCCATTTCATCTCTTCAATAAAATTCGTCATGTATCAAAAAATTAGGCTGCAAAGATAAAATTATCAATCATCATCCTACCCGGAAACCATCGTGGAGGTTCATTGGTCGTTGTGTTGGCTGTTGCTGAATAAATTATGGCATCATCCGCAAACATGCTTACTTTTGCCTGATGATATTAGTAACCGGAGCTACAGGATTGGTAGGCACACATTTGCTGTTGGCGCTTTCGCGGAAGGGCAAAAAGGTGCGTGCCCTCAGGCGCAAATGCAGCGACATGGATCAGGTGCGGAAAGTTTTTGGGTGGTACGAAGATGATCCTGACAATTTATTGCAGTCTATCGATTGGATAGAAGGCGACGTGCTGGATGTGGATTCATTGCGCAAAGCCATGCAACAGGTAGAGTTCATTTATCATTGTGCCGGCAAAGTTTCTTTCGATTCATTCGATCGTCATGCTCTGCTTCATGTAAACCAACAAGGCACCGCCAATGTGGTGAATACGGCCCTCGAGGGTGGTGTAAAAAAGCTGTGTCATGTAAGTTCGGTGTCGGCGCTGGGCAAAAGCAAACAAGGCGAAACCATCGACGAGCAGAACTACTGGAAGACCTCCAACAAAAATTCCATTTATGCCATCAGCAAATATGCCGGCGAGCGGGAAGTTTGGCGTGGCCACGAGGAAGGACTGCCTTCTGTAATCATCAATCCTTCCATCATCATTGGTCCGGCTCAGTGGGACAGTGGCAGCACACGGCTTTTTTCGACCATTTATAAAGGAGTTCCCGCCTACACCAATGGTATCGGCGGCTATGTGGATGTGCGCGATGTGGCCGAAATTCTGATTCGTCTTATGGAATCCGACATTTCCGGAGAACGCTTCATCGTCTCTGCCGAAAATTGTTTGTTCGAGACCATCATCACTCAGATAGCGAGGGTGCTCAACAAAAAACCTCCGCTGCTGCGGCTTTCTCCGTGGATGGGTGAGGCCGGATGGATGGCCGAACATATCCTGCGTATTTTTGGCCGTACGCCCACGCTCACCAAAGAAATAGCACGGTCGGCGTTTCACAGGTTTTATTACGACAACAATAAAATCGTTAAGGCGCTTGACTATAAATTTATTCCCGCCGATGAAGCCATTGCGCATACCGGCAAAATTTTCTTGAAGGAACATCCGAAAAAGAAGAGAAGCTAAATTGTTAAATTAACCTATCTGCAAGCGGTTTCGCGGTAATAAATTTTAAATTTGCAACAAATCATATTTGTAAAATAAATCATAACGATGAAAAAAATAGGAATCTTTTACTGGCCGCTCAAAGGCAACGTGGCCACCTGCGCCAAAAAAATCGAAGCAGAATTTGGTGCCAACCAGGCCAGGCTGCAAAGTATCGATAAAGCAAATCCGGAAGATCTCGAAGGGCTTGACCTCATCATTTTGGGCGGCTCTACCAGCGGCGCCGACGCATGGCAGCAAGCCAGCGCCAACAATCCGTGGTTTGACTTTTATGCCAATTTCGAAAAGAAACCACTCTCCGGAACGCCGGTAGCTATCTTTGGCCTCGGCGACCAAATTCTGTATCCCGATCATTTTGTGGACAACATGAAATTGATAAAAGAAGAGATGGAAAAAGCCGGCGGAAGCATCGTCGGACGCTGGCCAACCGAAGGATACGACTTTACTGGCAGCGAGGCAGTAGAAGGTGATAAATTTGTTGGCCTTGCACTCGATGAAGATCAGCAGGACGATCTCACCGACGAGCGTATCCGGGGGTGGGTGAATCAGATTAAAAAGGAAGCTGGCATATAAACAAACAGCCACAAAGAATAGAACTACCCGCTGCATTGATTTGTAGCGGGTATTTTTTTTGCCTACCCGGGTTTTTATTTTAGATTTTCCTTGTGTGGTGTTGGTTTTTGTTTACTTTTGACTCCAAAAAAATAGATCTGAAATGAAAATAAAGCACCTGCCCTTACCGGGGTTTTTATGAGGAGAATCGCTGCTGCGCCAGACCACATCCTTTCCGGAAGAGAAAACGCCCTTCCTGCAAGCTTACCTTTTGTGATTCAATCAGAGGGTTTTATTATGCGAAATAAAGCATCAGCTTATTACATTATTATTTAACAAAACATTAATTTTTTAACTATCAAATCATTAAATTATGAGAACAAACAAATTTCTAAGTCTTCTGGCACTTGTCGGCCTTTCGGTGGTGCTGGTATTTTCGGCGTGTAAAAAAGATGATGACGACAAAACATCTGAAAATTTACTCGAAAAATCCTATTTCACCGTTGAAAATGGTGTCTATAAAGATGCGGGTTTTCCAGCCAAATCCGATTCACAATCAGCTCCGGAAATCGATGCAGTGTATGGAAACGCTTCTGTGCTGGAAGGTGGAAGTAATCCTATTTCTATTCAAACCTCATCTTTGGTGAAAGAAGTAATGATAGGCGTAGAAGGCGTTAACGGTTACTACAGCGTTCCGGCCAGTAACTTAAAGTCTGCTGACGAAGTCTATCTGGTTATCCTCTTGTTGAGTCAGGATTTTGAAAAGGATTCGTTTGTAATTTTACTGGCAATCCAAAATGATCAAAACCTGGTAAGTACCCACGAGACTATTACCGTTACCAGAATAGAAGCCGGTACAGGAAAACTTCAGATCAGTTGCTCCTGGAATCAGCCTAATGACATCGACCTGCATCTGGAGGAACCCAACGGAGAGGAAATTTATTATGGCAATGAAATATCGGATAATGGTGGCATTTTGGATGTTGACTCCAATGCCGGTTGCAGCATCGACAACATCAACAGCGAAAATATTACCTACGGTGATACAGCAATCGTCGAAAATGGCAATTACATTGTAAGAGTTGACCTGTGGTCCAACTGCAGCGTAGAATCAAATACGAATGTTGTTGTTACAGCACTTTATAATGGGCAGAAAATCAATCCTACCTCTGGTACTAACCCGTATAGCGGAATCTTTACCCAGGCAGATGAAGATTATGGTGTTGAGGGTGATGGCAGAGAAATAATGAAATTTGCAATCGGAAACATGAAGGATGGTGGAGCCACCGAACAAAGGATCAAATTTGTCTATCCCAAAAATGAGTCGGTTACAAAATCAACAAAAGGCCAAAAATAAATGTAGCTATTCAACGGCTCTTTTTTTCGGAGAAGATAAAAACGGTCCAAAAGTTATGTTTTGATAAAGAACAAATACCCGTTGCATTGATTTGTAGCGGGTATTTTTTTGGCTTCGCAGTCGGAATAGTTTACATGCAAATAAAAAAAGGCCAATCGTGAGTTACAACGCACGGAATGCAGGTTTAAATCCCTTATCTTTTCGTTGCAAAAAATTGATTACAATCGAAGATTAGTATGATTACAGCAAAATATTTGATTGTAATCGAAAATGTTCCAAAATAAAAACGTGCTTTTTTAAAAACTAAACTTTACACTTACCACTGCCTGTGAGGGACGCAGCCGGAAGGTCGATTCCCACACGGTAAAATCCCATGCCAGATAGTTGGTGTAATTGTCGTTTGGATCTTATTGGTGAAGTGTCGTGGTTGACTTAAACCACGGACAACAATCAGGTATTAATCCCCAGCTTGTTTTTAATTTTGGTTGTAAGAATATCGATGGCTACATGATTGGCGCCGCCCTGTGGCACAATGATGTCGGCGTAGCGCTTTGTAGGTTCGATAAACTGGAGGTGCATAGGTTTCACGAAATATTCGTAATGCTCCAGCACGCCCTGCACCGAGCGGCCACGCTCTATCAGGTCGCGGCGCACAATGCGCATCAGCCGGTCGTCGGTGTCGGCATCCACAAAAATTTTGATGTTGAATTTGTTGCGAAGCTTGGCATTGGTAAAGATCAAAATGCCTTCCACGATGATTACTCTACTTGGAAATATCGTCACCGTTTCTTTGGAACGGGCACAGGTCACGTACGAATAAACCGGTCGTTCGATTGCCACGCCGCTGATGAGCTGGTCGATGTGTTTGATGAGCAACTCAAACTCGATGGAGGCGGGGTGGTCGAAGTTGATTTTTTTCTTTTCCTCTTCCGGCAGGTGCCCATTGTCTTTGTAGTAAGAGTCTTGCGAGATGACCGAGACAGAATTTTGTGGAAGTCCGTGAATGATCTTGTTGAGTACTGTGGTCTTCCCTGACCCCGATCCGCCGGCAATTCCGATAATAAGCATGGTGTGAGTTGTATTTGTTATTGAGCAAAAATAATCAAATACAAAACAAAACGAAGCATAATGCTAAATTGGCTTGATTACAAATTGTGCATGGCGCAGAGAGCAAGGCGCATAGCGCAGGGATGAATAAAAGATACAACACCACAAAGCTGCAAAGTAACAGAGTTTTCTGATTTCTCTGCGTCTTTGCGGCTCAGCGGTTTTTATGTGTTTTTGTCGTAAAGGCTATCTAATAAATCCACACAAAGCCGGCGTTGATGCCGATGTAGGAGAGCGCTTTGTTATCATTGGTTTGGAAACCGTGATTGTAACGCACATTCAAATTGAAATTGAGGCCGCCGTATGTCTGGATAAGAACGCCTACTTCAGGAGCCAGGGCAAAACGCCAGGGATCATCGGTGAGGGTATATAGCCCCACATCCATGCGCTCTTCGCTGTAAATGGTGCCAATATTAATGCCCGCAAAAGGACGAATGTAGCTCCCTTCGTTGAAGTAATAGGCTGCATTGGCATAAAACGGGAAAGCATTGATGTAGTTGAAATGTGTGCCGGTAATGGTAGTGTTTTCGATAACGGTGGTTACTTTATCCTTCTTTTCATAAAAAGTATTCCAATGTATGCCAGCGCCAATGGTAACATTGTTATCAACAAACCAACGGCCTTCGACGCCGATGCCTCTGAAGCTGGTTCTCCCAATAAAATCCTGCGTTTCACCCATAGGCAGCGACACCTCGTAGGTAATATTCCACAAGGCTTGTTGTCCGAAAGAGAAAAGGGTGGTGGCTGCAAACAATAGTGCTAATAATATCTTTTTCATCTGATGGTATCTTTTTAAAATTAAAACCGGATTTACTAATTTATTTTCAGATAAGGCGATTGCGCAAAGGCCTGGTTGATGTTGTATTCTACGCGGCTCCCGTCGTTCGGTCTGCTACTGCCCAACAATCCATTCATCGATCCTGTCCAGATGGTGGGAATGCTGTCGGTAGAAGTGGTGGCGTTGTGTACGTCATGCATTATCATCACCAGAGTTCCTACAGTGTAGCTGGTGACGTAGGTTCCACCCCAGCCCGGAGGATAATAATATCCCCAATAATCGGTGCTCTTGTAATACCAGCCCCAATCCCAGTAGTAGGGATAGTAATAATACACATTGTAATTTTTGGTAGCCATCACCGAAACGGTGAGGAAAATGTCGGGATGATTTACTGATGGCTTGGCTTCGGCACTATATCCGTAGGCAGTCATGTTGTTGCGTACTTTTTCGAGGATAAAATCATCCAGCTCGTGCGAAACGTCCACGTTGGCCTTCGGATCAAGCGTATCTTTAAGATGTACCACCGAGTCGGGCATGTAGTAGGTTTTAAGCGCAGAAAAGTCGGTATTCATATCGTAGGCTGTGGTGAGCAGATCCAGATCGGAATACGAAACATCATTGCCCGGATAGCATCCTGTAATGCCAATTGCTATGAGCATCAGCGCTACAGCAGCATTCAGAAAACGAATTTGTTTTTTCATGTTTATTAAAAATTGTATCAATGAAGGTTTTCCCAAAATAAAAGTTCACTTACCGAAGTAAATAATTGTGCAAAAGTAACCTCTTTACAATTGAAGAGTCGGATGAAAGGAGTTGTCGCGTTGTCATTTTATCAAGTTGTCGGCATTTTAGCCTGCTGGCAATCTAATAATTTCTACTTACTATTTTCTCATCGTTCACTTCTCACCTCTTTCTAATAAGGCAGCGCCGGCAGCGGAAGTGGCTTTTTAAGCATGAAGCGGTGCGCCACCGTGAGTCGCACATAACCATGCTGTATCTGAATCTGGTTTTTGTCGCCCGACGGGCGGTTGATCTGGTTGAAGCTTGCCAGGGTAACGCCTGCAAACCATTTCGCATTATTATAACCCGCAGCCAGTTTAAAAGTGTTGCTCAGATTGGCTTTCAAACTTCCATGACTGTCGGAGCCGTCGGTGGTAAAGATGCGTGTGTAATTGTAGCTCATGCCCAGGTCGAGCGATGCGGAAATAAAAAACCGATGCAGCGCTACCAACGTGTGGGCATAGCCAAAGCGCGCACTCGTAGTGAAACCTTTGAGGTCGTCATATTTGCCGGTGCCGAAAGCGTTAGTGTAGATCAGATTTTCGGGTACAAAAGCTGAGTCGGCTTGCACGCGCTGATAACTTACCGAGGTGCCCAAAATTATAGAACCGGCGCTGCGCCGTTGAACTTCCGTTTGTGAAAAGGAAGCGATGTACGAAAAGCGCTGCGGGTTGAAAACGTGTGTGTAGTTGGCACCAGTGGAAAATACGCGTATGTCAGGGCGCAGCTGATAACTCTCCGGGTCGTCCCATCCTTCTATCATGGCGGCGCTGTTGTCGAGATAAAAGCCCTCGTACTTTTGCAGATAAAGATCAAAGACGCCTTTGCGCAACAGCAGGTTGGTTTGCAGATCCAGATAGCTGGTTTCGCCATAGTGCTGATTGCTTTCGCGATTTACAATTTTATAATCAATCGAAAATCCAAGCCACTTATAGCTGAGTCCTACCCCGATCGTTTGATTGCCGTTGGGTTCGTAATCGAGCGAGTAGTCGCCGGACGCACTTTCGATGCCGAGGAAAAGAAATTTGTTATTCAAAAAAGCTTTTATGGTGAGCGCCCGCGGAAATGTTTGGATGTAAAATGTGTCGACGGAAGCTTCAAATACGCGCAACGGATTTTGTGCCACAGCTCGCAGACCGCACAAATGCATTGAAACCAGAGCAGCGATCATAAAAATTTTACGCAAGGTCATCGTAATTATTTTTGATTTCAAAATTTCACTTTAAATTTACGCTCTTTAATTTTTATCCTTCAATCTCTATCCTCAAATTTCCAACCTCTTCTTTTAAAAATATTACACTTACTTTGCGACCTGCAAAAACATCAAATGGCGGTGGTATGTTGCCCGATGGCATTTTATTTTTAAATTTGCAACCGATATCACGGCCCCATAGTTCAATGGATAGAATGTCAGATTCCGAATCTGATGATCTGGGTTCGAATCCCGGTGGGGTCACCCGATAAGCCTGATTTTACAACAAAGTCAGGCTTTTTTATTGGTTCCCGTCCCTGGACGGATTATCGGATAATGGTTTACAATGAGCGGCAGCAATCCAACATATCAACAACCTGTTCCCGACAGCCGGTGGCTGCAGGCCAGTGTAGTGGGCAGCCTTTGGGCCTCGATAGAGATTATTCTGGGCAGCTTCATGCACAATCTGCAAATGCCGTTTGCCGGGACTATGCTCGCAATGCTTGGCGTGATGCTGCTCACAGCTTTTCACCAACGGTGGCGGGTGAAGGGACTTTTCTGGCGGGCAGGAATTATCTGCGCGTTGATGAAATCTATCTCGCCCAGCGCCATCCTGCTTGGCCCCATGACCGGGATCCTTGCCGAAGCGCTGCTGCTCGAACTGGTGGTGCGTATGGCCGGCGCCAATCTCGTTGGGTACCTGTTGGGTGGTGCGGTAGCGCTCAGTAGTGCCATCGTCCACAAGATGGTTACCCTCCTCATTATGTATGGTTTCGATTTTGTAAATGTAATTGTTAACCTTTACGCTTATGCCGCCGATCAACTCGGATTTGCAGAACTTGGCCCCCTGCAGGCACTCTGGATGCTGTTCGCTTTTTATGCGCTGTTGGGAATCGTTGCCGCTGCGGCAGGATATGGTGTCGGTAAGAAATCCCTACGGATTCCAGTTTCCGATTCGGTCCAATCCACCGACATCAGTGCAGACAGCGATATGTTTGCCATAGCTCAAAGCCAGCATTTTTCGGTGCCTTTGTTGTTTTATCATCTCTTTGCCATTGCTGGAAGTCTGGTCATCATGACCTATTATTCGGTGGTGGTGGGAGCTGTTTTTGTGGCCACTTACGTGGGATATTGCATCATCCACTACCGTCGGTCGTTGCAGCACCTGAAGCGTCCGTGGTTTTGGGTGCAGGCGCTGGTGCTAACATTTTTGGCAGTGGTATTTTATAATGGTATCGACAGTGGGAATCTTTTCAGCCGCGAAGGTTTGGCTGCCGGCTTAACGATGAATATGCGCGCTGTATTGATAGTGGTAGGGTTTTCGGCTATCAGCGTGGAGCTGCGCAACCCTGTGGTAAAGGCCGTTCTTATGCGGCGCGGGCTGGCACAATTGTATATTTCGCTGGGGCTTGCTTTTTCGGTGTTGCCCGTGTTGGTGCGGGAGTTTGACCGGCCGGTTGTGCTGCTGCGGTATCCTTTGCGCAGCCTTATGCGTGCGCTCAGTCGGGCCGACGCGTTGCTGGAGAAATTTACGGAGCATGCCACCAAGCCCAAAGTAGTAATCATTACCGGCGAAAAACACAGTGGAAAGACAACCTTTGCGCTCGATCTGGTAAATCATTTCAAAGAAAAAGGCATCGCTTTGGGCGGCTTTGTGGCTCCCGGTTATTTTGTCGACAACCGGCGTGTGTCGTTCGATTTGCAGGCATTGGCAACGGATCAAAAATATCCGTTGTGCAGCATCCATCCCGGCAACGGTATTCGCATTGGACCTTTTTGGTTTGATGAAAAAACTCTGCAAATTGGAAACCGATTGCTCGATCCTGCACAGTTGGGAGCGGCTGAAATTGTTTTTATCGACGAGGTGGGCCCACTCGAGTTGAAGGGCGACGGCTGGGCTGCGGCCATCGACAAGCTGATGCAACATCCGCGCTTCACCCTGGTAATGGTGGTGCGCCGCAGCATGGTGGAGCAGGTCATCAACCGGTGGCAGGTTATCAACGTAAAAGTGTTCGACATCGGGATTCCGGGACAGGCTGTAGAAGCGCAGAAATATTTTGAGGACGATTAATAAGAAAGAGTTCCGGAGTTAGCCTATGTAATTTTTGAATAAATGGTTGGAATTTGATGTTAATAACCAAGTGTTTTATTTATTCATCAAAGCTTTTTGTAAAAATTTCCTAATTATTTAGCCGAAATATGGGCACCAGTAGTTTTTGTGCTTATTTTTGAGGCTGATAAAAAACTTACCAGACTATGAAACAGAAAAAACAAAGACCGCTAAGCGAAGAATCGAAAACCCGTAAAGCTGCTAACGCCATCGATAAGAAAGCCAAAACCATTGCCAAAAAGGTGAAAGGTGAAGTGGACAAGAATGTAAAGCCCGAACCAGCAACTGACGAGGCTGCCAAAAGATCGCTGATATCAGAAAAATCCAAGGCATCAAAAACTTCTGAACAATTGTTGCCGCCAACTTCTTTAATCGATTCTAAGCCCTCGGCAGCAGCAGAGGAGGCGCCGCAGCCATTATCTGTAAAAGATACGCCACCCGCTAGCGCACCAACAGAAAAAACAACTCCTGAAAATCCGGTTCCTGATCGTACAGTGAGCGATGGTGCAGCGCCACGTGACGCTAATGAGCCGATTCACGGGGCTACCATTGCCGCTCCCGACGATTCGGCTACACCGGTGGGCGCTGCCGAAACCACTCCCGCACGCGAAACCCATAATGATAACCCTCAGCTTGATAAAGATCCGCAAGATGAAGCAAATCCCCTGGAGACGCTCTCCGAAGAAGAATTGGAGAATACTTTGCTCACAGAGGTAGCCTGGGAAGTATGCAATCAGGTGGGGGGTATTTATACGGTGATACAATCCAAAGTGCCCGCCACCAAGCTAAAGTGGAATGACAATTACCTGCTGCTGGGACCTTATTTTCTTGATCAGGCTGCTGCTATCTTCCAACCCGACAAATCGCTTTATGACGAGGCCGACCCCGAAGAGGAAGAAGAGACAACTCCCGACCCGGTGAAGGAGATTGTAAAAAACATGAACAGCATGGGTTTTAAAGTGCATTATGGCACCTGGCTCATCGACGGGCGTCCACGCACCGTGCTCTTCGACCCCGACGCGCTGCTACCTCGTGTGCACGAGTACAAATATCTGATGTGGGAACATCATGGCATCTCCCTGCCCGGCAACGACAAACTCATCGACCAGGTGGTAGCTTTTGGATTTCAGGTGTATGAGTTTCTGCGGCAGCTGGCTGGTCACGAATATAACAACAAGAAAGTGCTGGCACATTTCCATGAATGGATGTCTGGCGTACCCATACCCGAGCTGCGCCGCAATCACATCAACGTGAAGACGGTATTTACCACGCACGCCACCATGCTTGGGCGCTATCTGGCCATGAACGATGCGCAGTTTTACGACCATCTGCCTTTTTACAATTGGGAGCAGGAAGCCACCCACCTCAACATCCTGCCCATCGTCAACATCGAGCGGGCGGCCTCGCATGGCGCGCATATCTTTTCGACAGTGAGCGATATCACTGCCTACGAATGTGAATATCTGATTGGCCGCAAACCCGAAGCAGTGCTGCCTAACGGACTAAATATTTTGCGCTTCGAGGCATTGCATGCTTTTCAGAATCTGCACAAGCAATACAAAGTCAAGATTCATGAGTTTGTGATGGGACATTTCTTTCACAACTACTCCTTTGATCTTGATAAAACGCTATATTTTTTCACTTCCGGACGCTTTGAATATTACAACAAAGGCTTTGACCTGACGCTGGAAGCGCTGGCCCGCCTCAACTGGAAGATGAAGTCGCAGGGCATCGACAAAACGGTGGTGATGTTTTTTGTTACTAAAAATCCTTACCACTCTATGAACTCCAACGTGCTGGAGTCGCGTGCAAGGCTGGAAGAGATCAACCGCAACTGTATCGATATTCAGGAAGCGCTGGCCGAAAAGCTCTTCAACGAGATGGTGTCGCGCCACGACCTGGACGAATTGCCAAACTTTAACGATCTGGTGGACGACTACCTGTCGCTGCGGCTGAGACGCAACATCAAAACATGGCGCAACAAACGCATGCCTTCCATCGTGACGCACAATCTTGTGGACGAGGCAAAAGATCCCATCATGAACTTTTTAAAAATGGCGCATCTGCTCAATTACCGCGAAGACCGTGTGAAGGTGGTGTATCATCCCGATTTTATCTCAACGGCCAATCCGCTGTTCCGCATGGAATATTATCAGTTTGTCAGGGGTTGCCATCTGGGTATTTTCCCGAGCTATTACGAACCGTGGGGTTACACACCGCTGGAGTGTGCTGCCAGCGGCGTGCCGAGTATTTCCACCGATCTGGCCGGATTTGGCTCTTATGTACTCAACCATGTGTCCAACCACGACGAGAAAGGTCTCTACATCCTTCCACGCAAACACCGTTCGGACAATGACATTGCCGAGGACCTGGCCAACCTGATGTTGGGTATCGTGAAACTCGAACGCCGCGAACGCATAGCGCTACGCAACCGCGTGGAAGAAAATTCGGCCTTGTTTGGATGGCGCCAACTGCGCAAATATTACGACGATGCCTACGCCCGCGTGCTCTCTTTCCAGGATTAACGCTGAGATAAATGATGACTGAAACTTAAATTCCTATTTAAAATAAAAACAGCTCGCCACCGTCAACCTTTAGGGCTTTATAGCAAAGATGTTGAACGCAAATCCGGGAACTTTATCTACAAGAAGTTTGTGTAAGGAATTGAGGGATGGCTTTGTTTAGGCCGATTAAAGTTATGTGGAATGTTTGTACCTATAAAAAAAGCCACTTACAAAAGTTGTTGTAAGTGGCTTTTTCAGTAGCTCCCCCTGCTGGACTTGAACCAGCGACCCTCTGATTAACAGTCAGATGCTCTAACCGACTGAGCTAAGGAGGAATATTTTTCAGAACTTGTGCTTTTTGTAAGGCGGCTGCAAAATTAGATATTGTTTCCAAATTTGCAAGTCTTTCTTGAAATTTTTTCTTCTCCTTAGCAAATGTCAGATGGGTTGTTGGCTGATAAAGGTGCATTGGGTTTTATAAAATGCAATGACGTATCGTAAAGACGCGATGATGCCTTAATAGTGCTCTTGCCATTCAAAGTCTGCAATGCCTGATTTTAAAGCAAAAACTGTGACCGAGGATTTGAAACCCCGCATGATTGAAGGGAGATATGACCCCAATGTAATTTGGCCACAGCTTGTGGCCGAATTGAATCTTCAAGCATTTCCTCATAAACAAACCGCATTCTGCGTAGGTTGCGTTCAGAAAAACCTTTTACCCCAATAAAAAGTGCTTGCCCATTCTGATAAAAAAAGTCTGACGGAGAATCATCATTTTATTTCGATTTTTAGTCTCAAGCTGTGGCGAATCAGGGAATTCAAATCTCTCTAAAAGGGCACAGCCAGACAAAACAATACCTACTGCAAGCTTGTAGAAAATCGTCATGCCTTCCTTCCACCACTATGTTTGCAGCATAATCTTTAAAACATAAAATCATGACGACGAAAAACACAAAAACCTATTACCTGCTTATCCTCGACCGGAGCGGCTCAATGTTAAACGTGGCCGATTTGGCCATCAGCAGTTTTAATGAGCAACTGCAATTGATCAAGAAACTTGACGAAAAGTATCAAGATCAAAAGATGTTGGTTTCTCTCACGCTCTTTAATGATGAAGTTACCCTGCTGACAGATCGTGAAGAGCCTTCCAGAGTTGAAGAGCTGTCCCGAAAAACTTATCAGCCTGGTGGCATGACCGCCTTGCACGATGCGATCGGAGTTTCCGTTAAAAAACTTGACAAGCATATACACGACGAGGTAAAATACGGAATGGCATCGGCAGTGGTTGTTATTATTACAGATGGATACGAAAATGCTTCGCTGGCTTTTGATGGAAGGGCCATTTGCAGCATGATCGAAGAATATGAATCGTCGGGCAACTGGTCGTTCAGCTACATCGGGTCAACCCCTGAAGCGCTCGAAATAGCAAGCAGGATGAATATTCACAAGGACAGGTCAATCAAATTATCCGACAACAACTTTAGCATTGCCTTTTCATTGGTAAATGACAGCGTGGAAAACTACATCATGGAGAAAAGTCAAGGCTATGCCAATTTCAAATTAAAAAATAAAGAACATTAGCAGCTGACATGTTGATAGCAATTACTTGGGCAATTCATAGTATAAAGTAATAGTTCGAACTTTTGTAAACTGAGCGTCAATAATTAACCAACTCCTCTTTAATTTAACTATTTAATGGAAACATTTAGATCCCAATCCAACATTACAAATTTAGCTAGGCCGAACTATGTTGTTGCTCCGAAAAAACCTAAACTTGAAGATTTTGGTCTCGATCATAGCACATATCAATTTGTGAAGAGTTTTAGATGTAAAATTCGAAATGTTGAGTCAAAACTCTATTCTATCTATGTGCTTTTAATCCATTTACTTTTTTCAACTGTAATTTTTCTTAAGTTGTCACAGCCCGGCGAACTACACATGGATTCCGGTTCGATTTTCAATAATCATCTAATACTATTTATTGTAATCAATCTTGCGCATATCCTTCCCAATTTCTTTATTATAATCTTTTTAGATTTGATAAATTTAAACTTTTCAAGTGAGTTTGAAAACTTTTTTGTTAAAATTATTTTAAAACAGGACGATATAGAATTTTATCAAAATAACATGGATTTCGTTTACAGATATGATGATTGTCAGAAAAAATTCGAAGAAGAAGTTCTAGATTTTCATCGCAAATTCCCAAGATCAAAAGAGTTTGGTGATGATTTGACAAACTTTACTTTAGAATGGAATAAGCATCTTGACCGATTGGAAATGGATCAGCTTGAGAGAAGGAGGAAATTGGAATATTGGCGAAATATGGATGGTTTCAAGTTTGAGGTTGAGGTAGCAGATTTATTCCGAAAGCTGGGATATTCTGCAGTTAAGACCAGAGGCTCGGGAGATGGTGGTGTGGACATAGTTTTAATCAATAAAAAGAAAGAGAAAATATACGTTCAATGCAAAAATTATTCTGGAAGGTTGTCTCCATCTGCTGCACGAGATTTTTATGGGGTTCTTATAAAGGATAATGTTCAATCTGGCTATTTAATTTGTTCAGGAGGTTTTTCAGAAAATACGAAAGAATGGGTGAAGGGACTTCCAATTAGATTACTTGACCTAAATCATATTTTGCAACTTAATGAAAAAGCGCAAAAGCAATTAGCCTGAATTAGATGAACATTTAGGCAAAAACTATTAAATTTACCGCCCAAAATACAGTGTCTATGAATGTACATATCATACGAACAGAGGATGTTGATGAGCAGCTTGTGAAAAAAGTACTTTTTGTTCTGAATGCCGTTCCGGGGCCAGTAAAGTATCTGAAAGGCAAAGGTTACATTGATGAGGACTCTCTCGAACCCAACCTGGAAAGGATCAAAAAGGAAGAATTTAACCAAATTTGTTGTGAAGTGCTATTTATGCTATGCCCTAAGGAAATGATTCCCGAAAAAGCAAAGGTTGTTTCGTGGGATAAGCTATTCAAAGCTTGCAACATGTACAGGGAAGAATATGACATTGGCGATGACGAGTTTGTGGTTCTTCTTACAGGACTCAGTAATAAAAACAACTGGTTTTCGGCATTCGACACAAAGCTGCGGCGAGATGCCTTCATTCAGACAACGCTCTGGGATTTTTACAGCCCGGGAAATGAAGTTTACCCTATTGTGTATGAAATAGCTGCCAACGTGTTGCAAAGCCGGATGTTCGACAGTTATGATGAACTTCTGCAAAAGACACATCCGGAACCCATCGGATGCATGAACGACATCAACCAGGACAAGCGAAATATTACTTTTAAACTGCGCACAGGCGATATTTGTGAGAGCTGTCAGCAAATTATCGCTGAGAAGAAAATTGATGTGATGCTTGTGCAGCAGGTATTTTCCATCTTTAATAAAATCAGGTCGGAGATGCTTTACCTCCAGCAATTCAGGATGAACCTGGCTCCGGGTAAAATCATTATCGACATGATGAAAAAGGCGCTTCTATTTCCTGATTACAAGGAGGTGATGGTTAAACTTACGCCTTTGGAAATGACAGTTTACCTGGTGTTGTTCCGTTATGAAAATGGATTGACGTTTGCCGAATTTACGGATCATATTGCCGAAATGGAGGAACTTTACAAAAATCTTACCGCATCGGCTAGTCTGGTGGAGCTGAAGAAAAATATTGAGAATCTGGCCTGGAATAACGACGGATCGCTCAGCCAGAAAATCTCTAACATCAACAGGAAACTAGCAATAGGATTAGGAAACGACGTCTCCGGATTTTATAAGATTCAGGGCGCTGCGGGTGAGCCACGGGTGATTCCAATCGACAGAAAGCTGGTTTCAGTTGATGAATAGAAAACCCGAAAGGGTAATATCTTTCATATTAATATCCAAAACAGAAGAGGATTTTCTACAAAGATTTGAATCGAATAAAATAAAACCTATCAAAATGATTGAACACATTGTAATCCCATTTTTAAGCAGCTTCCTCGGTTTTTGTGGTGCATTGATGATTTACCTTCTAAAAAACAATCATGAGCGAGAAGTTGAGGAGAGGAAACATGAACAACAAATGCATGATAAAATGAAATATTTTTCAGCATTACTTCCTGTCATAATTCAAACAACAAAAAAGCAAATAGAAGAAATGGAAAAGTACATTCAACGGTTATCAGATGAGCCGCTTGAGTTCCATTATTTTAATATTGTTGTCAATGAAAGTTTGAAAAGGGTATCTGAGCGAATGGATCAAAGCGATCTTTTTCATGCAAGTTCTCTCTTACAGCCTGACGGCAAGAAAAGAGCAGATATTTTAGATTGTTTAACAAGCATTGATTTTCTACATCAGGTTACATTCCAAATCTTAGATTTTCATCAAAAAAACATGGAAAATGTTGTTTTACTTGAAAAGACCTACAGAGATACTTCGGAAAAAACACTTGATAAGGTAGGCCTTGAATTAGAGAACCCTAGAAACCCTGGAGGTTTGCAAGAAACTGGATTTAACATTTTCTTAAAAGAATTATTTGAAAATTATCACAAAAAGCTTGATGGAGAAGAAACAATTGCATTGCGACAAGAGCAATTTATTGAGCCATTCATTAGCAAATATTCATCCTTTATACATGAGCCACTGATGAAGGAAATCATCGTTGATTTAAAAAATTGCAGTCATATCTATAATGAAATCAATAAATCTATTGATTTTATGGCAGATACACTTGAGGAATACAAGTTACGTCAAGAGGGCTCTGTTAAAAAAATCGAAGATTATTTTAAAAAACTATGAATTTGAAGAAGGAACCTACAACCTAGACCCAGTCTTTTACATTTAAATTCTACTCTTTTAAACGAAAAAATGATTCATCTCTCTGTTTGATATTAAAACCATTCCTGGTGCCGGCTTTAAAAATTGCCATTACTTTTGCAGAAATATTTTTAATTAAAAAAGGCTTTCGATACATGAAGAAGATATTAGGAATGGGCAACACGCTGGTGGACATTATGGTGCGCGTCCCCGACGAAAAACTGTTACACGAATTTGAACTGGAAAAAGGCGGGATGCGCCTGGTGGATGCCGAATTTATGCAAAAGCTCATCAAGGCGTGCGAGATTTATCCTTCGGAGAAGGCTCCCGGTGGATCAGCCGCCAACACCATGAACGGGCTTGCTAATCTGGGCGTCGCCACAGGTTTCATTGGTAAAGTTGGCAACGATATCAATGGCAATTTTATGGAGGACGACATGATCAGCAACAACATCAGTTCGATGCTGCTGCGTGGCAAAGCGCCCACCGGCGTTGCTCTGGCGCTGGTTACGCCCGATGCTGAGCGTACTTTTGCTGTCAACCTGGGCTGTGCCATCGAGCTGGCTCCCGACGACTTTCACTCCGAGATGTTCCATGGCTATGCCATTTTTCATATCGAAGGTTATTTGGTACAAAATCATGAGCTTCTTCGCACTGCTGTAGCGCTGGCCAAAGAAAATGGCATAAAAGTTTCGCTCGACCTCGCCAGCTTCGATGTGGTGCGCGACAACCTAGACTTCCTGCGCGAAATTCTTACCAACTATGTTGACATTGTTTTTGCCAATGAAGACGAAGCCCGCGCTTTTACGGGCAAAGAACCCGCCGATGCTTTGCACGCTCTGAGCAGCCTGTGTGAAGTGGCAATCGTGAAAACCGGCAAAACCGGCTCGATGGCAAAATATGAGGGTGTTGTATACAAAATTAATGTTCTCCCGGCCACCAGTATCGACACCACCGGAGCAGGTGATTTGTATGCCGCCGGTTTCCTTTACGGGATGGTGCAGGGGCTGTTGCCCGACAAATGCGGAAAAATTGGTTCGTTGCTGGCCGGCAAAGTCATCGAAGTAATGGGCGCCAAGCTGCCACCCGCTTCCTGGAAGCAGATTAACGCACTGGTGAAAGAGATCGAGGAGAATTAATCTCTTGTAGTCGGTCAATTCATTTTTAGGGTTTCGACTACGCTCAACCGCCACACGGTGGTTGAGCGTTGATGAAACGCCGGTGGTTGAGCATTGATGAAACGCCGGTGGTTGAGCGTAGTCGAAACCACACTATGTTTAAGCGTAGTCGAAACCACGTCATAAAAGGGAACAAAGAAAAAAATGCACTTTACAGCCTAATAATAATCTGTTGGTGACGTTAGTGTGATTGTCAAAAAAAATGTAACACACTAAAGCACAAACAATGTTAGCAAGCATTTTATTACAGATGGCACAAGCCGGCCAGACGCTGGGCGAAACTGCCGCGGCAGCCCAAAGCGGCGAAATAAGTATGTCGCTGTGGGATCTGGCGCTCAAAGGCGGCTGGATCATGGCCGTACTGGCAGCGTTCTCCGTCATCGCCATCTACATCTTCATCGAACGGTTTTTGACCATCAACACCGCCTCGCGCGAAGACACCAACTTTATGAACCATATTCGCGACTTTATCCACGATGGCAAGATAGAAGCCGCTCTGGCGATGTGTCGCAAAACAGCCAACCCGATAGCACGGATGATTGAGAAAGGATTGCTGCGTATTGGTAAACCACTCAACGACATCAATGCAGCCATCGAAAATGTGGGCAAGCTTGAGGTGTCGCGGCTCGAAAAAAATATTTCGGGCTTGGCCACAATTGCCGGCGCCGCGCCGATGCTCGGTTTCCTGGGTACCGTTATCGGGATGATTCGTGCTTTTTACGATATGTCGATGGCTGGCAATAATATCGATATCACGTTGCTTTCCAACGGCATCTACCAGGCCATGATCACCACCGTTGCCGGACTTATCGTGGGAATCCTGGCATTTATATGTTATAATATTCTGGTAGCCCGCGTCGAAAAGCTGGTTTTCAAACTCGAAGCCCGTGCCACCGAATTTATGGATGTACTCAACGAGCCGGTGGCTTAGGAATTTAATGTTTTAATTATGGCAATAAAAACCCGAAATAAGCGCAGCATCGAGTTCAGCATGGCCTCCATGTCGGATTTGGTATTTCTGCTGTTGATATTTTTTATGCTCACCAGCACGCTGGTGGCGCCCAATGCCATCAAGCTGCTGTTGCCCCAAAGCAATAGCAAAACAATGGCAACGCAAACGGTGACGGTATATATCAATGATAAAGCCGAATATTTTATTGGCGAAAATCCGGTGGCTCTGGAACAGTTGGAGCCTCTGATCAGCCAGGCGCTGACCGGGCAAACCGAGGCTTCAGTAGTGTTGCGTAGCGACGAAACGGTAGCTGTGCAGCATATCGTTAATGTGATTGATGCTGTAAACAAAGTCAACGAAAAATACAGCACCCGTCACAAAGTGATATTGGCCACCCGGCCTGGATAAAATGTGGATGTAAAGTCAAGGAATTATTTATTAATGAATAATCAAAAAAAATACAATTCGAGTGCAATTGTGGGCACGATTGTTTTCCACGGCTTGGTGGTGGTGTTGCTGCTAATTTTGGCTTTGCGCACACCGTTGCCGCTTCCCGGCGAGGAAGGCGTGGAGGTAAGCCTTGGCTACGATATTACAGGCAGCGGACTGGAACAGCCAAAGAAGCTGCAGCCCATTAACCGCGTACAACCCGTCGTGTCGAAGCCTCCGCAGCCACGCGAAATTGTGACCCAAAGCACCGAAGAGGCTCCTGCCATAGAGGAGGTGAGCAAACCCAAAGAAAAGCCAAAAGAAAAACCAATAGAGCAGCCTGTGGAAGAAGTGAAGCCACCCGAGCCAAAAGTAAATCCCAAAGCGCTTTATACCCCTCAAAAACCTGATGCCAACGAATCGGGTACACAGGGCGACGGTGCCAAAGCCGCCGATCAGGGCAAAGAAATAGGTTCCCCCGATAGCCACAAAGCCGAAGGCAATGCGCAAGCCGGCGATGGAATCTCTTTTAATCTGGAAGGACGCGGCTCGATACATTTGCCCAAGCCTGCCTACAACTCGCCTGAGCAAGGACGTGTGGTGGTGAAGATTTGGGTGAATAAACAAGGCAAGGTAACGCGTGTACAGGCCGGTGTAAAAGGCACCACCATTGCCGACCTCAAGCTTCAGCAGCTCGCCGCCGATGCTGCACAAAAAGCGGTTTTCACACCCAACCGCAACGCCGCCGAGGAGCAATCCGGAACCATCACTTATAATTTCCTAAGGCGAAATTAAGAAAAGCTGGGCGCAAGGTACATGACGCAAGAAAGCTGTGCGCACGGTGGGCCTCCCTCATCATCATCTCCTGAATTCGACAATGCGTTACCCAATTGGGTGGTGCAAAATCTGTAATTTAATGTTCTCGAAGTTAGAAGATGAACCCAAAGGGTTCAAATGTTTATTAGCACAATGAACGCATGGAATCTGTTCGACCCCGTCGGGGTCGCATCATTGTTGTAACAATGTTTTCTATAAACATGCAATCCCTTCAGGATTAAAGGTGCGAAACATGAACGAAGCAAAACAAAGAAATTTTGGTTGCGTCACCCAATTAGGCGATACAAAATCTGTAGTTTAATGGTGTTGAAGTAAGGAAAAAGCTGGGCGCGGGGCACACGGTGGGCTTCCCTTATCATCATCTTTTGTTACTGTATTTTTAATTTTTGCAGCAAAGCGTTCGACAGATATTAATCATTCCGTTATGGTGATTAGCCGGTTTTCGATCTGCTCGAGATGTTCCTGGTTTGCAGTTGGAAACCATTGCTGCAGGCGGGCACGGGCATTTTGTTTTACCTCATCGGTGATGTAATGCGACACCTGCGAGAGTGCAAACATGAGCACTGCCAGGTCATCGGTAAAACCTGCCACCAAAGCGAAGTCGGGGATGATATCAAATGGAAGAATAAAATATCCAAGCGCGGCGGCAATGCCGGCTTTGGCTTTGATGGGAACACTGTTGCTTTGCATCAGATAGTAGAGCAACAATGCCGCATGCACCACCTGCAGTCCGGCGCGGCGCGAATAGTTTTTGATCTTTTTCCAGAAGCCTTGTTCCGTAAAGAAACGGGCAAGTCGGTTATCGTTTTTCAATATTGGTTGTTTTTAAAGGATTTAAAACGAGTGCCCGAAACAATTATTTTGCCATTTTAATTTGGGCATTTCATCGATAAACGTAAGCTGTCTTTAAGAAAGGATTCTTCCACCACCAAATCCCAGGACGGGATACATCGTGCAATGCGGACATTGTAACAAAATATAATCAGCATTGAAAAAACCCATGCCGCCGCTTTGCCGTAATAAATAGTTGTTGATGGAGGAGGAGCCGCCGAAAAGTCTGTGCCCCATGGCGCCAATCAAAAAGCATCAAAAGATAACCAGTGCCAAATAGTTTTGTTCTATTTTTGCCCGATGATAAATAATGAAGATCTTTTTAAGAAAATAGTAGCCCACGCCCGTGAATACGGGTTTGTGTTTCAGTCGAGTGAGATTTACGATGGGCTGAGCGCTGTGTACGACTATGGTCAGATGGGCGTAGAACTCAAAAACAACATCAAAACCTATTGGTGGAAAGCCATGGTGCAGTACCACGAAAACATTGTGGGGCTCGACACGGCAATTTTTATGCATCCCACCACGTGGAAGGCTTCAGGCCATCTGGACGCTTTCAGCGATCCGATGATCGACAACAAAGACTCCAAAAAACGCTACCGCGCCGACGTGCTGGTAGAAGATTATCTGGTCAAACTGGAAGATAAGATTAGAAAAGAGGTGGACAAAGCTGCCAAACGTTTTGGCGACAGCTTCGACGAGCAGCAATATCTGACCACCAATCCGCGTGTGATGAAATACGCCGAACAGATTCAGGAGATAAAGCATCGCCTCTATCAGTCGATGGAAGACAACGACCTGGTGGCCATGCGGCAGCTTATCGAAGATTTGGAAATTGCCTGCCCTGTCTCCGGCACGCGCAACTGGACGGATGTGCGGCATTTCAATCTGATGTTTTCTACGCAGATGGGATCGCTCGGCGACAGCGCCAACACCATTTATCTGCGGCCTGAAACAGCACAGGGCATTTTCGTCAACTATCTTAACATCCAGAAAACCGGGCGTATGAAGATACCTTTTGGCATCGCGCAGATTGGAAAAGCTTTTCGCAACGAAATCGTGGCGCGTCAGTTTATCTTCCGCATGCGTGAGTTTGAGCAGATGGAGATGCAATTTTTTGTGCGTCCCGGCACTGAACTCGAATGGTTTGAGTACTGGAAAAACCAACGCATGCAGTGGCATTTGAGCCTGGGCATCCCCGCCGAAAACTATCGTTTCTACGAACACGAAAAGCTGGCGCATTATGCCAACGCAGCTTTTGATATCGAATACAATTTCCCTTTCGGATTCAAAGAACTCGAAGGCATCCACTCCCGCACCGACTTTGACCTGGGCGCACATCAGGAATTTTCCGGTAAAAAACTGCAATATTTCGATCCGGAGCTTAACGAAAGCTACGTTCCTTATGTGGTGGAGACTTCCATTGGCCTCGACCGTACTTTTCTGGCCGTGCTTTCGTACGCTTATCGCGAAGAAACCCTCGAAGATGGCTCTGAGCGTACGGTGCTGCATATCCCGCCAGTGCTGGCTCCCATAAAAGCGGCAGTGTTTCCGCTCGTCAAAAAAGAAGGACTGCCCGAAAAAGCACGCGAAATATTCGATGCGCTCAAGATGGATTACATGTGCCAGTACGACGAAAAAGACGCCATCGGCCGACGCTACCGCCGTCAGGATGCCATCGGAACTCCCTATTGCATCACCGTCGATCACCAAACGCTCGAAGACAACACTGTGACTATTCGAGAACGCGACTCGATGAAACAAGACAGAATCAGCATCGACGAGATTTCGGGAATCATCGCCAAACGTATCAAAGAAAATAAGTAGCAGATGTTACAAGCTATTGATCAGCTTTTTCAAATCTTCGTCGCTGCGGATAATATGACAAAAGCCCTCTGGGTAAGTTTCTACAAGTTTTTGCTGCTTTAAAGGTGAGGAATATTATACGATGCTATCGGACAGGAATAAACATAATTATCCGATCGCGTCGGATAGAAACAAAAAATAATCAGCCAGCGAAACTGTTTATGATCCAAAAAATCGGAATGAAATTCATTTTCTGTAAACGCCACACTCATCAACAATTAAAGGACTTCCATACGCTCAACCTGATTGAATGAGAAATTTCCAATTTCGGTCTGTTGCCTGGCATGCTCAATGGTCATGCTTACAATATTTCCATCCTGATCCATCTCAATCAATAGATTTTCGTTTAAGTCTTTTGTCTCGGTAATTAAATTGTCGTTGAAATTTACCAACAAAGTGTCTGTGTCTTTAAAGTATGTAATCTTCATAATCCTATTTTTTTAAAATCCCTATCAAAAAACGCATTGTGAGAGGTTTCATCTCTTTTTATTAATAATAGCAAAGTTAATAGTCATTCAGGATTTGCAGCTGCCATCATTCAATTTCTAACGTTCCCTTTCATTGGTTTCTGTAATAATATTTTTGCATGGCGCGATATGTCGGGCGGTTCATATCCAAAGAATGAATTATTTTTGTGAAAATTTAGAGTGCAACAGCCTGCGCCAAAGTATTGATTAATAAAATGAATTGAGATAAACAATAGAAACATGACCAATTTGATGACAAAAGTCAGAAACACTTTTTTTGTGCTTGTCGCAATGTCCGCTCTCCTTTTAGCAGCCTGCGATAAAGACAACGACCGTAACCCGCCCACACTCCAGCTGTTAAGCGGCGGCAACTACACCGCCGACGGAACAGTGGCAGCCATTGGCCAATCGCTGTATTTTGGGATAAATGTGCAGAGCGGCGATGCCAACATCACTAATTTTACCGTGAAGCTCAAAACCAGTCAGGGTACCCGCACAGTGCGCGATGTGGGTCTTAATTCGCGCGACTTCAACGTGAACGAAACTTTTTTCCAGGGCGTGCATGATACCGCCCAATGGATTTTTACGGTGATGGACAAAAACCGCCTCACCGATTCCAAAACCCTGACGATCTACAAAGACCCTAATTCCACTTTTGGCGGCATTCGTCATTATCCGTCCATCGTGATGGGAATGGACGAAAACACGCAGATCGGACATTTCCTCGATCCCACAGCAGGCCACGTTTACATGATTGATTCCGCAACCATCATGCAGGATATGATAGATGTGGTTGTTTATTTTAAAATGGCGGATAAAAACGGCGTGCTGCTGCCTTCGCCTACTTTTTCATCACCGGCCGAAGATGGTGACGGCGTGCTTGAATTTTATCCCGAAATTGAGCAGTGGCAAACGCGCAACTACACCAAATACGACATCCGCGACTACAATGGCGTAACGGCTGAGGCCTTCGAAAACGCTCACAACGACAGCCTGCTCATTGTTTCGTACGAAGAGGTTTATGGGAAACGAAAATTCAAATGGGCAGTCACCGGAACCATCATTCCCTTTATGAACCAGCAAGGCAAAAAAGGGCTGATACGCGTAATCCAGGCCGACGAACTGGCAACCGGCGTTATCGAACTTGAAATGAAAATTCAATATTAATTATTAATCATAAAAATTCAATATCAATATGAAAAAACAAATCTTTACCATTGCTTTGGCCTTCATGGCATTGTTTGCCTTTGGCCAGGAAACCATTACAGGCTGGGACTTTCCCGTCAACAGCGGCCCCGACAGCCTCAACGCCAATATGGGCACCTCACAAAACCAGGGCTACGACATCCGTATGGAAAATGACGGCGGTGCCAATGGCGCGATAATCCTTACCGAAGGCTTCGAAACCTACGCTGCCACCGCCGATGGCTGGGACGAAGGTATCGACACCAAATATTGGTCGGTAAAATTTAAAGCCAAAAAATATAAAAATTTTAAAGTTTCCTCTCTGCAGCGCAGCGATGCCGAAATTCCCGGCCCGCGTGACTGGAAACTGCAATATCAACTGAGCGGACAAGAGGTATGGACTGACATACCCGGTGGCGAAGTAACCGCAGCCGACGATTGGACCAGTGCTACCGTTACCGACCTGCCTTTGCCCGCCGAATGCAACAATCCGTCAGGATCTGTTTACGTGCGTTGGGTAGTTACCTCTAACCTCGACATAAATGGCGAGGAGCTGCTTTCCTCGGGCATGAGCAAAATCGACAACATTCTGGTAACGGCAATGCCCATTATCGATGCCGATACCCTTACGGGATGGACGTTCCCGACAGGCGGCGAAGAAGACATGAATGCCAACCTGGGAACCGAGACAAATATGCGATACGATATCCGCCAGGAAAACGAAGCGGGCGTAACTGGCACTGTGACCTTTCCGGAAATTAGTCCCTTGGAGTGGGTAGCTTCAGCAGGAAGCTGGAACAACGGTGCCATGGACAAATTCTGGTCGATAAAATTTAAAGCTGCCGACTACCGCAACTTCCGCATATCTTCAATGCAAAGCTCCACCCTGGATGGCCCCGCAAACTGGAAACTGCAATATCAACTGAGCGGACAAGACGAATGGACTAACATTCCCGACGGCGAATATACTGTAGCCGACAACTGGACCACCGGAACCGTTACCGATTTGCTGCTGCCTGACGATGCCAACTATCCTGAAAAATCTGTATTTGTACGCTGGATCATGAGCGACAATCTGGCCGTGAATGGCGCCGACGTTACAAATGCAGGCGTCAGCATGATCGACAACATTCTGATCACTGGCGTATCGCCAACCGGCATCGAGCAGCCCATTGCAATCCAACAGGAAATGGTTTATCCCAACCCCTGCAAGGGTCAGCTTTTCGTTAGCCCGGAGAGCAGTGCTGCAAAATATTCCATTTATAGCATCACCGGCCAACTCGTGGATGCAGGCATCATCAGCAATGGCATCATCAGCATCCCCGGTCAGGCCAATGGGATGCATGTAATTACACTTTTCGATGCTGAAGGCCAGCGCCTGAGCAGCTCTAAAATTGTGATTGAATAATTTATTTTTTAATATCCCGATATTCCTGAACGCTGCAAGAACCTGGCTTCTTGCAGCGTTTTTTGTACAAAATCATCACTACTAAACCACTCACCAAAACTCTCAATGTTAAACTGATGTTCCGACTACTGCTCCAATCTTTTCCTACCGTTTTATTTATCTTTTTCGCGCTTTCGCTAAATGGGCAAACCTTGCAGGGCAGAGTTACCGGCGACGGTGGGCAGCCATTGCCGGGTGCCAACGTGATTATGGCCGGCTCCGGGCGCGGCGCCGTTACGGATACCAACGGAAAATACCTTTTGCACATCAGCGCACAGGGAACAACAGAAGTAAAGGTGAGTTTTATGGGATATCTTACTGCTCGTCGCAAAGTATATTTTGGTGACGCCGACACCATCCGGCTCGACGTGCGGCTTGAGCGCGATGCCATCATGGCTGCGCCCGTCGAGATAAAAGCCGATGCAGAATTGCGACCCATGCGGGCACCGGTTCGTTTGGAGATTATTACCGGCAAACAGATTCAGGCGCTGCCGGCGCAAAGCATCGATCAGGCCATGATTACCTCACCCGGCGTGAACGTCAACCGCGACTATGGCATTTACAGCGACAAAGCCGTGGTGTCATTGCGCGGACAGAGCGGCAGCAATCAGTCGCGCACATTGGTGCTGGTAGACGGTATTCCCGTCAACAAATCCGATGGAGGCAGCGTCAACTGGAATTTTATCCAGCCCGAACTCGTCGAGCGCATCGAGATTACCAAGGGCCCGGCGTCGGCCATGTACGGCAGCAGCGCGATGGGTGGCGCCATCAATATCATCACCAGCCGCCCACAGAAACCGCTGCAGGTAATGGCTGAAGCCGAAGCCGGCCAGTGGAAAACCCTGGGCGGACGCCTGAAAGTGGCTGGCACCAGGGCCGACACTTCCCACCGGACTTTGTGGTACGAAATCAATGGCATGCTGCGACGTAGCGACGGATACATCAACCAACCCGAAGAAACCATCCTGCAATACGATTCGGTGGTGGTGCCTTCATTTCTGCGCGAAGAAGCTGCACAGGCGAAGGTGGGTGCCCAGATCAACGCCAATCACCAGATAGAGGCTGAATTCTCTTTTTACAACGACAAGCGTGGGCGCGGCATCAAAATCTACGAAGACGACGGCTCCTGGTCGTCGCATCAAACTATCTTTAGCAAAGTAGCCTACAGTGGCCTGGCAGGAAAAACCCGGCTGCAGGGCAAGCTTTTCCTGCTGCGTGAAAACTATTATCGCGTCAACGAATATTTTAGCGATGGCGAATACATTCTTTATGATGTGGTAAGCAAGCGCACCGACGCCGGCATTTTGCTGAATGCTTCGCGAAGCCTGGGAAGCCATCACGAGCTTACCTGGGGCGGTGAAATTCGACTGGGCGGTGTGGATGCCTCCGACATCTACTACACCGCTTCCGATAGAATCGACAACGAAGGAAGGATGGATATGGCCGGACTTTTCGTGATGGACGAGATCACCCTCTTCGACGAGCAATTGCGTATCAATGCAGGTGTCCGACTGGATGGAGCGCATTTTTACGATGGCATTTACACCATTTCCGACCCTTCTTATTCTTTGGAATATCTGGCCGGATTTACTGACACGCTCATGACCGACCATCAGTGGTTTGCTGTAAATCCAAAGCTCTCGGCCAGTTGGCTCTTTGGTGGAAATACCCGGATTTACATTTCTGCAGCGCGCGGTTTTAGGGCGCCGGTACTCGACGACCTTTGCCGCTCCGGACGACGCAAAAATGGTTTCCGCATCGCCAACCCCGATTTATCGCCTGAATATATCACCAGTTTTGAGGCAGGTTTCGACCGGCGCTCGGCGTCGGGATGGTACGCTGGCATCACCGCTTTTTACTCGCATGGCACCGACTATATGTATGCCGTGAGCACCGGCGACTCCGTGGATATGGGCTACACCATCAGCCCGGTGTATCAAACGCAAAACATCGGTGGTGTAGAGATAGCAGGTATCGAAGCAGAGGTTTCCGGAAAGATCACCAAAAGTATCCTCGTGTTTGCAAACTATACCCGCAACTTTACCAGCATCAGCGATTTTACCCCTAAAACTGCCGCCGACCCCGATCTTACTGACAAACATCTTACCGATGTCCCCGACCATCAGGCCAATGCCGGTATCAACTGGATGAATAAGTGGGCAGATATTAACGTCACCGGAAAGTATACTGGAAAACGCTGGATCAATGACCGCAACATCCCCGACGTCACTTACATTCTTGCGCCACAGTATCCGGCCTGGTTCAATATCGACCTTAAAATCCAAAAACAAATTACAAAGCACTGGCTGGTATCGTTGTCGGTACAAAACCTCTTTGATGAATCGCACATCAACGATGGCGGCTACAAAACGCCCGGGAGAATCATCATCGGGAAGGTGGCGTGGCAGCTATTTTAGAGGAGAGAAAAAAGTAGGTAGTATTTAGTAAATAGTTGTTAATCGTTAATTGTTAATCGTTAATCGTTGATTGTTAATCGAGACCCGCAACCCGTAACTCGTAACCCGCAACCCGCAACCCGAACCTCTAACCTTTTTTGTCATAATAAAAGAGCCGTTTTCTGGTTTTGATATCTTTACAACCTTTACAGGATATGATATTATTTAAAGAGGCTCTCGAAATAGTCACCGGTGCTGCCCGGCAATTACCTTTCACACCCGTGTCTCTGGCGCAGGCGCATGGCAGGGTGCTGGCGCAGGATGTTTTCTCTGACATGGACATGCCTCCTTTCGACAAGTCGGCGATGGACGGTTATGCATGCCGCCGTGCCGATCTGGACAAGCCACTCGAGGTGATCGAAATAATCCCTGCAGGCGTGGTCCCCACCAAAATGATTCTCCCCGGCACATGCTCCAAACTGATGACCGGCGGCATGTTGCCAAAAGGTGCCGATATGGTGATAGTGGTAGAAGAGACCGAACCTGCCGGCGAAAACAGAATCCGCTTTACCGGCACCAAATCCTCCGACAACTTTTGTCGCATTGGGGAAGATTTACGAGAGAATGATCTTGTGTTAAAGTCGGGTACGCTGCTGCGCCCGCAGCACATAGCCATTCTGTCATCGGTGGGTTGTGTGGAACCGCTCGTTTATGATCAGCCCGTGATGGGCGTACTTTCGACGGGCGACGAACTGGTTGAGCCGCATCAAAGGCCGGCGCCATCGCAGATACGCAACAGCAACGCCGCCCAGCTGCTGTCCCAGATTGATAATATCGGCGCAAGGCCTGTATATTTTGGAATTGTGGCTGACACGCTGGAAGCTACCCGTGAAGCCATCGAAGCAGCTATTAATAAATGTAATATTCTGCTGCTTTCCGGTGGCGTTTCTATGGGCGACTTTGACTACGTGCCGCAGGTGTTGCGCGAAAGCGGCTTTGAAGTGCTTTTTCATAGTATTGCCGTGCAGCCGGGGCGGCCTACCGTTTTTGCCCGTAAGGAAAAAACCTATCTCTTTGGACTGCCGGGCAATCCGGTGTCGTCGTTTGTGCAGTTTGAGCTGCTGGTGAAGCCGTTCATATTCGCGCTCATGGGCTCAGAATATTCGCCCGTGCAAATTCAGATGCCCATGGGAACGACTTACACAAGGCGCAATACCAGGCGTAAATCGTTTATTCCTGTGATCATAAAACAAGGAAAGGTTTTTCCGGTGGATTACAATGGCTCCGCACATATCCATGCTTATGTGGAGGCGCAGGGAATCGTTCCGGTTGAGATTGGCAAAACCACATTAGCTGAGGGGGAGCTGACGGATGTACGACTCATTTAACCGAAAGATAAACTATCTGCGCATTTCCGTTACGGATCGTTGCAATCTGCGCTGCCGATACTGCATGCCTGCCGAGGGTATCCCATTGCTCGAGCACGACGACATTTTAAGTTTTGATGAAATCGTCGATTTCACGCGGGTGGCTGTCGGGATGGGTATTAATAAAGTTCGCATAACGGGCGGTGAGCCGCTGGTGCGCAAAGGAATTGTGGAGCTTACGCAAATGCTGGCTTCGATAGAAGGCATTGACGATTTGGGAATGACTACCAACGGCATTTTTCTGGATCGTTTTGCACAGCCGCTGGCCGATGCCGGTTTGCATCGTGTGAATATTAGTTTGGATACTTTGGACGAAGAAAAATATCATCAGATAACCCGACGGGGAAATCTTTCAGAGGTGCTGCGAGGAATTGCCGCCGCCGATCGGGCAGGATTGCATCCCATAAAACTAAACTGTGTGGTAAAAAAAGACGGAGATGAACCTGACGCAATTTCGGTGCGACAGTTTGCTGAAGCGCATGGATATCAGGTGCGTTATATCCCACAGATGGATTTGGTGGAAGGAACTTTTGGCCGGGTGCTGGGTGGCGAAGGTGGCGACTGTGCCCATTGCAACCGCCTTCGCCTCACCTCCGACGGAAAAATCCTACCTTGTCTTTTTAGCAACATTAGCTACGACATTCGGGAGCTGGGCGCCAAACGCGCAATAGAAACAGCATTGAAAAATAAACCCCTTTCGGGGACAACCAATAAAACAAGCTGCTTTAGCAACATTGGAGGATAAGATGAAGGAACTATCGCATACCAACGCCAGCGGTAAGGCCCGCATGGTGGATGTGGCCGGCAAGTCCGACCAGGTGCGCACCGCCACGGCACAAGGTTTTATCAGGCTGCAGCCTGAAACCGTAGCGCTCATTCGCAACAATGAAATTATAAAAGGCGATGTGCTCACCGTGGCTGAAATCGCCGGGGTTATGGCTGGCAAAAAAACCAGCGAGCTGATCCCGCTTTGCCATCCACTTGCCATCACCAAAATGGAAGTGACCGCTGAAATCGCTGAGGATGGTGTAAAGATTACGGCACTAGCACGATGTACCGGCAAAACCGGCATTGAGATGGAAGCCATCACCGCGGTGAGCATCGCGCTGGTAACGATATACGATATGTGCAAAGCTGTGGACAAAGAGATGCTGATCGGCGAGATTCGCCTGATTTCTAAAACCAAAGAATAACATCGCGCTATGTGGCGGGCATTCATTATTATATCAATAACTATTACGCTTGCTGTGCCTGCTGCGCAAGGACAACTCAACGTTGAGTATTTTATTAATAAAGGCATCAACGAATTTTATCGTGAGCAATACACCGATGCCATCTTCACTTTAAATACGCTTATCCGTTCGCGCCCTGACCTGGCGGAGCCACACATTTGGCGCGGCCGCTCCAAGCTTTCGCTGGGAGATTTCAGAGGTGCCGAGTTCGATTTTACACGCGCCGTGATGCTCGACTCATACAATCCTGACGCATATTATTTCCGGGGGGTTGTAAAAAGTAATCTTTACGATTACCACAGCGCATTGAAAGATTATGAAAAATCGCTGGAGCGGCGGCCTAACAATCCGGAAGTTTTTTTTAGTCGAGGCACCACACGGCTGCGCATGAAAGATTATACGGGCGCCATCCGCGACTACGACACGCTGCTGCTGCTCCGGCCCGACATCGAAGAAGCATTCCTGAACCGCGCTCTAGCCAAAGCCAACCTGGAGCGCTTCGACGATGCCATCAAAGATTGCAATCAAGCCATCCGCATCAACATTTTTTATGTAGAGGCTTTTATACAGCGTGGTCTTTTTCGCAACGAAACCGGCGCCTATCAGGAAGCGATGGAGGATTTTGACCAGGCCATAAAACTAGACGAGAACAAGCCGCTGGCGTATTTTTATCGCGCGGCAGCGTCTATAAAAACCGGGGATACCGTGCAGGCTTTCAACGATTTCAATAAGGTGCTGCGCTTGGATCCCGATAATGATCTGACGCTTTATAACCGGGCTTTGATTTATCTGCAATGGGAACAATATGCCGAGGCTCGCGAAGACCTGCGTGCAGTGCTGTCGCTGAATCCTGTAAATTTATACACCTGGTACAATCTGGGTATCGCCAATATGCGACTCGAAAATTATGAAGAAGCCAAAGAAGATTTTACCTCAGCCATCGAAATATTTCCTGACTTTGCCGCCGGATACATGAGCCGTGCCGCCGCCTGTCAAGAGATGGGAGACAACGAGCAGGCGCGCGAGGACTATGAAACAGCCATCGCCATCATCAACGCCGTAAACTCCGGCGAAGACTATGGCAGGCTCAACAGTTCTTACTCAGCTGACTCGGCGTATCTGCAGAAGATTATCGAGTTCGATACCGACTTCAACGCCAACAACGGTGCCGATGGGAAAATCCAAAACCAACGCGTCTACATTCAGCTGATTGCTAATTTCACCATTCAGTTTATTGCCACCGAAGAGGTTATTGCCGCACGCCGCAAAACTGGCTACCATTACCCGCCACTCGATACGTTGAAGACGTCCGTAAATAATATTAGCGCAGCCTTTAGCGCTAAGCAATATACCCTCACCGAAAATGCGATCCGTCGTCTCGATCAGGTTACCGACAGCATCAGTTGGTTCAATCCGTTTGACGCGGATAATTATCTCGTCATCGGCATTTACAACGCAATGATGATGAATTATAACGAGGCAATGACGGCTTTCGACCGCGCCATAGAACTGCGCCCCAATTTTCAGGCGGCCTTGTTCAACCGTGCCAACGTGCGCTTTGAGCTGATCGAGCACCAGTTTTCTATGGCAGAATCGGCGCCGCAAATTACTGTTACGCCACTGCAATCTTCTGGCACTGTTGTCGACCAACAGCCCGGGCTTCCTGACTTTGCACCTGTCATCGATGATTTTTCGCGTGTAATTGCTCTTGACCCAAGAATGAGTTTTGCCTGGTACAACCGCGGCAACATCAAAAACCGGATGCGCGACTTTGAGGGGGCGCTGAGTGATTATTCGAAGGCGCTTACGCTAAATCCCGATTTTGCCGAGGCTTATTACAACCGCGCCCTGACGCTGATATACCTGCGCCGCACCGCCGAGGCCTGCTACGACCTGAGCAAAGCCGGCGAACTCGGCGTGCAGGAAGCCTATAATGTTATCAAAAGATATTGCAGCAAGTAGGTGATTTGTGTATTAAAGGTGTCGCCCCCAAGGAGGTTTGGGTTTATCTTACTTCCTCATTCTACCATAATATCGCTCCTACGGAGCTTTTTTATATCCTGAAATATTATTGTCCGGTAAGCATAATTTCCATTAAATAGATTTCTCCCTCCAAATTTGCTCTGCAAATTTTCCAGTCGAAATGACAAGCGCTACGATGTGGTTAGGGGAGGTGGAATTGGGCGCACAGCGCCCAATTCCACCTCCCCTTCTCTTGCGCGCCAGCTGTGTCATTTCGACCGAAGGGAGAAATCTATTCGTTAATAAAAATGTCATTAG
>DASRND010000002.1 GCA_035647615.1 Bacteroidales bacterium
GTCTTCACTTGTGTGAAGACCGGGACAAATTTCAGCATTTTATTACGCTTGCAAGCGGATGTAAGAAAAACTAATATCCGCAAGTGGTATTAATTGCCACCCATTGGCTTTGCGTTTTCAGGAGGCGTTGTTTGTTCGGGCTGCATCACCTGACCGGTGACACGCAATACCACGTTAGAACTCTTGGCATTGCTCTGTACGGTAACTGTTTTGTTGATTTTACCGATGCGGTTGGTTTTGTATTCCACGTTGATAATGCCGGTTTGGCCGGGAAGGATCGGTTCTCTTGGCCATTTGGGCACAGTGCATCCGCAAGAAGAACGGACATTGGTGAGGATCAGCGGCTCTTTGCCCACATTGGTAAAGGTAAACTCGCAGTTGCCGTCGCCATTATAAGGAACGGTGCCATAGTCGTGAACGTTGTTTTCAAACTCAATTTCAGGTGCATTCGGGTTTTCTTGCGGTGCAGCCTGATCCGGTGCCTGCGCCATCGCGAAAGCGGCAAACATCAGCATTGTGAACATTAAAGCGATCTTTTTCATGTGTTTGTTGGATTTATGTTATTGACTGTTATTAAAATTTCTTTTTCAAAACTATGCTGACAAAAATAGGAAAGATTAACCGGCTCTCCGAAAATTATCATTTTATTTATTTAATAAAACAAAAATACCTTTCGTGTAATCTGAATATCATCACATTAAAGCCGTTTTTTCTTTGTTAACGAAATGTAAACTAAACATACTATTTTTGGCGCCATCAATCAAAACCAGACTTTATGTCGAATATGCAGATAAAAAGAATAAATGTTTTAATAACAATTTTATTGTCTTTAATAGCGGTTACTGCAAATGGGCAGAAAAGCATTGCCGATACTACCGTGATGCAGGATAAAGTAAAAACCGGCTGGAACTTTGGCTTGCTGCCGGCCATCTCCTGGGACAACGACCTGGGCTTTCAGTATGGCGGCCTGATCAATCTTTATCATTACGGCGACGGAGCTCGCTATCCACTCTACAACCATTCTATTTACTTGGAAGTGTCGGCATATACCCGTGGCAGTGGCATTTACCGAATGATGTACGACAGCGACCAACTGATAAAAGGCATTGGTCTCACCATCGACGTGAGTTATCTTCCCAACCAGGCCTACAATTTTTATGGCTGGAATGGCTACGAAGCGGCCTATCAGCCGGAGTGGGAAGATGATGGAGAGCCTGCCGAAATTTACCGGTCGCGTGTATTTTATCGTTATGACAATCGCATGTTTCGTTTCAAAACAGACGTAAACGGGAAACTATCCGGGAAGTTCCGTTGGCTGGCAGGCCTGCAGTATTACCATTTCGATATTGCAACAGTTGATGTAGATAAGCTCAACAAAGGCAAAAACGATGACGATAGACTTCCGCCCACCAGCGAGCAACCCGGACTTTACGATAAATATGTCGATTGGGGATTGATCCCTTTCGACGAAGCTACGGGCGGCAGCCTTGCGCTACTCAAGGGCGGCGTGATGTACGACAGCCGCGACAACAAACCCAACCCCATGCGCGGCATTTGGAGTGAAGCTGCAATCGAAGTTGCGCCCAAAGCACTGGGGACCATCAGTAAGGGTTATGCTAAACTTAGCATCACGCATCGCCAGTATTTTACAATTATTCCGCGCCAGCTCGCTTTCGCTGCCAGAGTATCCATGCAAACCACCGTGGCCGGACATACACCTTTTTATATGCAGCCGCTCATCATCACTTCGCTGCTGCGTGGCGCCACCGAAGAAGGGTTGGGAGGAGTGCGCAACCTGCGCGGCGCACCCCGCAACCGCGTGGTGGGAGATGGAATTGCATATGGAAATTTTGAGCTGCGTTGGAAAGCGCTAAGAGCCACGTTCTGGAATCAAAACTTTTACCTGGGCGTCAATGCTTTTGCCGACGCTGGGCAGGTAATCAAGAAAATAGATATCCGGGAACACGTGGAATCGCTGAAATTCCCCGATCAGGATGATTATTTCGATTTTGGGGCTGAGGGGTTGCATGTTACGTATGGCCTGGGAATCCGCATCGCTATGAATCAAAACTTTATCGTTGCCGCCGATTATGGCATCGCCGTCGATAAACGCGATGGCACAAGCGGTTTCTACATCGGGCTGAACTATTTGTTTTAAACAAATTTCAAACACGCACAACGGTTTGGATTTTTTGAATTTTGATCGTTGAGATTTATTTGGAATTGTTTACTCCGACTACTGGCGAATGCTTTATTGTCTTGTGGAATTTTTCCTTCTGGACGTTTGGACGAGGCTTCGGTGGCTGTGGTGGCTGTGGTGGCTGAGCTTGTCGAAGCCAGCTTGTCGAAGTCCTCGTCCACATTATTCTTACAGGCTTTGCCAGCTGAAGCAAATGGATAATGCAAGCAGGCAAAGCCTGCAAAAATAGATACAGCTTAGGTTGAGTTGGTTGAGCGTCGGCTGGTGAGCGGAGCCGAACCAAGTCGAAACCAGCGTTGGTTGGTGAGCGGAGTCGAACCAAGGAGTGGCAGTTGCTATATTGTCTTTTGGATTTTGTTAAAGTAATTTCATTAAAAGTAGAAATAGTATGTTCAAAACAAAAAACACCTCCTCTGATAAAAATGACCAGTCGCTGCTGGATAGTTATTCGCAAACCATTGTCGGCGTTGCACGTCGCGCTTCGGGATCGGTGGTCAACATTCGCATCACCAAAGAAAATATGCCACAGCCTGCCAACGCACCTCAGCCTTTTGGGGCGGGATCAGGTTTTGCAATAGCCGAAAAGGGAATCATCCTCACCAACCATCATGTGATACACCAGCACAAAGAATTGATGGTGACGCTACCTTCGGGCAAAATGCTTCGCCCGACGGTGATAGGCGTCGATGCAGCCACAGACCTGGCAGTTTTGAAAATTGACGACAATAGCCTGCCACCGTTATCCTTTGCTGATTCCGACAAACTGCAGCCCGGGCAAATCGCCATAGCAATTGGCAATCCGCTGGGCTTTCAGCATACGGTGACGGCGGGCGTGGTGAGCGCGCTGGGACGCAGCCTGCGCTCGCAAAGCGGCCGCATGATCGATGATATCATACAAACCGACGCAGCCCTGAATCCCGGCAGCTCCGGCGGCCCATTGATGGACTCTGCCGGAAATGTGATTGGTGTCAACACAGCCATCATCAAACAGGCCCAGGGCATCTGCTTTGCCGTTTCTTCCAACATGGCCAAATACATTTCCGAAACCCTAATCAACGATGGGAAAATTCGCCGCGCCTGGCTGGGTATCACAGCTCAAACCATCAGACTGCAACCGGAAATGATCAAAACACATGTTTTGAAGCAAAACTCGGCAGTATATGTTTCGGCAGTAAGCCAAGTGCCGGGTATCGACAACAGCGGGCTGCATAAAGGCGACCTACTGGTGGCAATCGACAGCCGGGCGATATCCTCCATCGACGATCTGCACAAAGCACTCACAAAGGAAACTATCGGAAAACCTTTATCAGCAACGCTGCTGCGCAACAACCAACTGATAGAGCAAAAGCTGGTGCCAGCGGAAATGTAAGTGGAAGGTTGAGGTGGTTGAGCGTCGGCTGGTGAGCGGAGCCGAACCAAGTCGAAACCAGCCTAAGCCGAACGAGGATTTATTTGGAACTGTTTACTCCGACTACTGGCGGATGCTTTATTGGCTTTTTAAAATTTTATTATTCCTCTTCCAACTCGTATCCTCTTTCGGTAGCCTTGTCGATGGCGGGCACGCCGTCTTTCATCCACACAGGTTCCGGCGCATCTTTTAGGTAGTGATCGAAAAACTGCATCATTCGTATGCTAAGATCTACACGATTGGGCCAACGGGTGAGATTGTGCTCTTCGTCGTTGTAGGTAAGCATCCACACAGGTTTTTGCAGTCGCCGTAAGGCCATAAACATTTCGATGCCCTGATACCACGGCACGGCACCGTCGTTATCGTTGTGCATGATGAGCAGCGGCGTTTCTACTTTATCAGCAAAAAACAGAGGGGAATTTTCTATGTATCGTAATGGCATTTCCCAAAGTGAACCGCCCAGCCGGCTTTGCGTTTTTTCATACAGAAACATTCGGCTCATGCCACTACCCCAGCGTATGCCGCCATAAGCACTCGCCATGTTGCTCACCGGAGCGCCCGCCATAGCAGCAGCATACAGGTTAGTTTGCGTCACCAGATAAGCCACCTGATAGCCGCCCCAACTCTGACCCTGGATGCCCATTCTATTGCGGTCGATGTAGGGAAATTGTCCAGCCATTGCCAACGTGCCGCTCACGATAGCATTTTCGGCACTTTGGCCCGGAAACCCGGTTGTGTAGGGAATGTCGGGTACAAAAACCACGTAGCCATTGCTCACGCACCATGCCGGATTGATAATAGAGCGGCTTGGAGTGACGTGATAAAAGCGATGAAAGTTGTCGGCATTGCGCTCGTAGAAATATGCCAACATCGGATATTTTGTGGAAGCATCCAGGTTTTCCGGGGTGTAAAGCAGGCCTTCGAGGGAATCACCATTGGCGGAGATCCACTGCACCTGCTGCACATCGCCCCAGCGCCAAGGTGCACGCTGACTATCGAGGTGGGAAATCCGCACAGGATTCTCAAAGTTTTCGTCACTGTAATAAAGATCGGGATAGAGATCGAAATCCGATTTCCGCCAGATCAGCGTTTTGGCATCGCGAGCCTGGCTCAGGTCGTCGAAGCTATACGGCTGCATAATCAGCTTGCGGGCTGCTGCAGCTTTTTCCGCTGTAGCGGAATAAAATCCACTTGCACGGCTCTTCAGGTCAAAAGCATAAAGCATCATTTCCTTCTCAATGTAATCCTGACGCCGGTCGAGTTTCCAATATCTAAACTGCAAATTGTTGTCACGCCCCACTCCATCGGTGATACGCACCGGCGCCTCTTTGCCACGCATATCGAAGCGCCAGATATCGTAGCGATCGTTGATGAGCACATATCGGTCATCTTTGGTAAAGCCTGCATAACCATAATTGCCCGGCAGTTGCGGCACATCGTTCAGCTCGTCGTAAAAAGCAAAAGGCAATGGTTTGGTAAGCGAACGGACCTCGTCGGTTTTCACATCGCGCAGGTACCAGGCCGAATCGGTGGGTGAATACCAAACGAAATATTTCCCTTCCGGCGAAAGCGCTACCGACGAAGAAGCTTTGGCCGTGAGCAATTTTTTGCTGCCATCGTTCACGTCGATGGTGTAAAAGTCGCGATAGAAACCATCCCACTGCGCCTCAATCCGATATGGTTTGTTAGAATAGCCCAGCACAAAAGGCGTTTTATCTTTTCCCGGAGTTGCTACATCCTGCACCAGCTCATCTGCGAGCTGCACCATGCGCCGGCCATCGGGATGCCACACAGCCAGGTAGCTGCGTTTGCGCTCATTGTCGACCATTTTCTTTTGCTGGGGCTGGATATAGTCGTCGCGCCAGTTCCAAACATCTACCAAAACTTTTTCGTCTTTGGGGACCGTATCTTTTGGCTCCGGCTCGTTTCGGGGAGCCGTACCGAAATAAAGCTGCGCTCCGTCACGCGTAAAAGTAGGCGCACGGTGCTCGCTCACACGCCATCCGGCAGTCAATCCGTCGGCAGCGCTATCTACAATGATGGCAGCCAGCGCTTTTTCTTTCTGCCAATATGCGAGGTCGAAATTTTTAGTTTTGGATGTGTCAGCCGAATAAACAAAAGCGAGTTGGTCTCCCTGCTCATCCACGGCCAACTGTCGCGCAAAACCTTGGCTGTTAAATAAGGTATCTGCAATTGCCAATTTTGGGTCGAACCTGAACACGCGCGTGCTGTCGATAGAATCGCTGGTGCAGGTAATGAAAGCAATCAGTTGTTCATTTCGCGAAAGCGAATAATCCGTCACATCTTCAAAACGGTACATGCTGTCGTTGGCCATATTGAGCAGTACCAGCCGCGATCCTTCGGCTTTTTTCTTTTTCTTTTTGCCACGAACCGGCTTTTCTTTTTCGGTTTTGGCGGTATCCGATTTATCGGTTGTATCTTTTACAGGCTGCAGCTTTTCATGCAGAAAAGCCACCCAATCGCCGCCTTCCTCCGCAACTTTAAACGATTTTACCTGCGCAAACTTACGCACCGGCACTCCCGGCGCAAAGATACCCAGCGAATCTTTGGGCAAATCATCCTTCTCTTTTTTGGCCAGCTTTGCTTTGCGCAATGTATCTTCAGTAGGTTTAATTTTAAAAACAATGTATTCCGAATTTCCTGCAAACCGGGCACCATAGCCACGCGCCACGGAATCGGTGGTTTGGCTTTTTGTATTAAAAAAATAGAGCATACCGTCGCCCTTGCCGGGATTTACTTCGTAGGTCACCCACTCTCCGTTTGGCGAGATGTTGGTTTTTTCGAGAACTTTCCACTTATCGTAAATGGTGTGATCAAGGGGTTGTTGCTGCGCATGCGCAATCATTACCAACATCGAAATAGCAAGAAAAGCAAAGGGTTTCTTAATCATAATATTCTATATTTTGAGGCCAAAAATAATTGAAATTTAGGAAAAACAGTAAGCCGGCTCGCTACTCAGTTAGTAAAAGTCAGATGAGTTCTGATTTTATGAATGTAGCATCATAAGTTTTCGATCTAATATTTTAATTGGTGGTTGTAATAGGCACAGCCTATAAGAATAGAGTGGATGAGGCTAAGCCTCGCCCAAATCGCGAAACTGTGATTTGAGAACGATTAGTAAAATCCATCAAATACACTTCTGATTCACAATTGCTCCGAGCGCCAGTACTTCGTATTTTGCGCCCTGAGGCACGCGCCACGCACATCATTTGTTAATAAACCTAAAAAATTACTGTGCCAAAAGGAATTAATTATCTTTGATTTTTCATTTTACCAACGAAAAATTAAACCCAATTTATTGATAACAAACACATTGTCATCATGGCTTACATTTATTTCGATAAAGAGCAGCTGATCAACCTGGAGTATTGCCTCAAGCGGGAGTGGCTGCGCACCAACCGTGCAGGGGCTTATTCGGCGAGTACCATCGTCAACTGCAACACACGCAAATACCATGGATTGCTGGTGGTTCCGCAGCCACATTTTGGAGATACGCCGCATGTGCTGCTCTCGGCACTGCACGAAACTGTGATACAGCACGATGCCGAGTTCAACCTGGGAATTCACAAATACCAAAACAACGTTTACCATCCCAAAGGTCATAAATATGTTAGGGATTTTCAGGTGGATCCGGTGCCGGTAATCACCTATCGCGTCGGTGGTGTGGTGCTAATGAAGGAAATCGTGTTTTCGTCGAACGAAGAGATGGTGATGATTAAATATACGCTCAAAGAAGCACACTCTCCTACTACATTGCGGCTCACGCCATTTCTGGCTTTCCGGCAAATCCATGCACTCAGCAATGCCAATAACGATGTGCTTACAGATTATCAACCGGTGCCACACGGCGCTGCTTTTTGCATGTATCCGGGTTATTCCACATTATTTTTACAAACGTCAGTAGAAAATAAATACACACACCAGCCCGACTGGTATTACAATGTGGAATACACGCACGAAAAGCTGAGAGGGTATGACTATTTGGAAGATCTGTATGTGCCGGGGTACATGGAGTTTAAACTTAAAAAAGACGAGAGCATCGTCCTCTCGGCCAGCATCCGGCAGATAAAACCCAAAGCTCTTGAAATGAAATTTGCTCAGGAGCTAAAAAGCCGCTCCGCCGCCACCGACTTCCGTTCGGCACTCGAAAACACCGCGCAGCAGTTTGTCATCACCAAAAACGACAAACCCGAAATAGTGGCCGGCTACCCGTGGTACGGCTTGTTGGGGCGCGACACTTTTATGGCTTTGCCGGGCTTGCTGCTCACACGCGGCGACACCACCACTTATCTTCGCATCATCGACAATATGATTGCCCGCATGAAGGGAATTTTCTTCCCGACCGCCGTGCTCGACACACATACGGAGTATCATTCGGTGGACACGCAGCTTTGGTTTTTCTGGGCTTTACAAAAATATGCAGCTCATACACATCAGGAGCTGAACCTTTGGCAGCAATACCAGGAGGTGATGAAGAATATTTTGAACGCTTACGCCGAAGGAACCTGGTTCAACATACGGATGCAAAGCAATGGACTGCTCGCCGCCGGAGAAGAGGGCTATCCACTTACGTGGATGAACGCTGTGGATGAGGGACGTCCCGTTACGCCTCGTGCCGGTAATCCTGTGGAGGTAAATGCACTGTGGTACAATGCGATAATGTTTGCTTTGGATTTGGCGAAAGCCGCCGGCGATAAACCCTTTATAAAAAAGTGGATGAACATCAGCCATCAGATTAGGATGGCTTTTGTGGAAAACTTCTGGAGTGAAGCAAACAGCTACCTGGCCGACTTCACCAGTGCTGATTTCAAAGACTTCTCGGTACGTCCTAATATGCTGCTGGCTGCAAGCCTTCCGCACTCGCCGCTCGACGAGCTGAAGCGCAAAAAAATCCTCGATATCATCGCCCGTGAGCTACTCACCCCGCGCGGTTTGCGCACCCTCTCGCCCAAACATATTCGCTACAAAGGCGTCTATCAAGGCAACAGCCAACAACGCGACGAAGCCTGCCATCAGGGTACGGTGGTGGCGTGGCTCGCAGGACATTACGCTGAAGCCTACCTGATGCTTTACGGAAAGAGTGGCTTGCCAGTAGTAAAAAACATTTTTAAATCTTTTGAAGAAGAAATACAGAAATCCGGATTGGGCTCCATCTCCGAATATTTTGACGGTGACCCACCCCACGATTCTGCCGGCGCAACGCACATGGCCACCGCAGTGGCCGAATTGCTGCGCATCGATCAAATGATAAGACAGGTGGAAAAGTAAATTTTAAATTATAAAACTCAAAAGACAAAGGATAAAAGACAAATAAATCTCAATATTTGAAATCCGAGAAATCGTATTTCAGAATTTACTTGAAAATTGAAATTTGTATTTTGGGATTTTATTTGGAATCTGGAATTTGCAATTTGGAACTTCTTAATGGGTTTCAAAAGCGTAAAGTAAATGCATTAAATAAGAATTATTGTTCATGAAAATACTCATGTTTGGCTGGGAATTCCCACCACATATCACCGGCGGACTAGGAACCGCCTGCTACGGACTCACCCAGAGTCTGGCGGGCGAAGGCGCCGAAATCATTTTTGTAGCACCCAAAGCTTACGGCGACGAAGACCAGTCGGCAGTAAGGCTGATGGGCGCTTCCGACATCGAAATTGACGCCTCTGATCCCGACACCATCGAATTTTGGAAACGTGTGACTTATCTCGAAATCGGTTCTAACCTAATCCCGTACGTAACTCCTGAAGCATTTCGCCGCATCGTGGAGGAACAACAGCAGCAAAAAGAATCCACCGAAGACCTGGTACTTAAAACGAAATTCATCTTTAACGGAGGATATGGCGCCGACCTTCTAGCCGAGGTGTCGAGGTATGCTCTGATTGCGGCAGGTCTGGCAGGTAAACAACAATTTGACGTGATTCATGCACACGACTGGCCCACCTATCCGGCAGGAATCACTGCCGCCACCATCAGTGGAAAGCCACTGATAGTGCACGTGCACGCTACCGAATTTGACCGCTCAGGGCCCAACATAAACAAGGAAGTGTACGACATCGAACGGCGTGGAATGATAGCTGCCGACCGCGTGATAGCGGTGAGCAACTACACCCGCAACACCATCATCGAAAAATACGGCATCGCACCGGAAAAGGTGGTGACGGTACACAATGGCATTGCAGCAGCAACAAATTACACAGGAAATAAAACGCGCCATCTGAAAGAAAAAATAGTGACTTTTCTGGGGCGTCTCACGCAACAGAAAGGACCCGAATATTTTATAGAGGCAGCGCACTTGCTGTTGCAACACAGCGACAATGTTCGTTTTGTAATGGCCGGCTCCGGCGATATGCTCCCCAAATTGGTACGTCAGGTGGCACGGCTGGGGATTGGTACACGCTTTCATTTTACGGGCTTCCTCGACGAGCAGGAGGTGCAGCAGCTTTTTGCCGTAAGCGACGTCTTTGTGATGCCATCGGTATCGGAGCCTTTCGGGCTGGTACCTTTGGAAGCTATCCGCGCCAACGTGCCTGTGGTTATCTCGCGGCAGTCGGGCGTATCGGAGGTACTCGACCATGTATTGAAAGTAGATTTCTGGGACGTGGATGCTTTGGCCGACGCGATCCATGGCTTGCTCAGCTATAATTCGCTGGCAAATGAATTTAAAAAACATGGCAAAAACGAAGTGAACCAACTGAATTGGGATAATGCTGCGCGCGAAGTGATGAAAGTGTACGAGGATGTTGTCGCCGTAAGTCAACTCACCTGAGGCAGCCTTGATATTAACAATTGAAAAACTGTAATCCGAGACAAAAAAATGGGTTAAGAAATTATTAAACTTCAATCAGTAGAAAATAAGTAGCGTCTTAAATCATTGAAGTGCGCTGGCATTCATACTATATTTTTCAAAAATTTATGAGATCAATTTGCTTTTACTTCCAGGTTCACCAGCCTTACCGGCTGCGCACGTATCGCTTTTTCGAGATGGGTCACGAGCATCATTATTACAATGATTTCGAGAACAAGCACATCCTGAACCGTGTGGCACAAAAATGTTATCTACCCATGAATGAGCTGCTGCTGAGCCTGATTAGCCGCTACGGCGATAAATTTAAGGTAGCTTTTTCTATTTCGGGAAGTGCCCTCGAACAGTTCCGCGACTATGCTCCCGAAGTAATCGAGAGCTTTGCGCAACTGGCACGCACGGGCAACGTGGAGTTTCTTGCCGAAACCTACGCCCACTCGCTGGCTTCGCTCAAAAGCAAAGCGGAGTTTGGACGGCAGGTAAATCTACATCGCAAAACCATCGAAGAACTCTTTGGCCAAAAGCCGACAACTTTTCGCAACACCGAATTGATCTATTCGGACGAAATCGGCGAAATGGTGTACGACCTGGGCTTTGACACCATGCTCACCGAAGGCGCCAAACACGTACTTGGATGGAAGAGCCCCAACCACCTCTACAGCAGCGTCCACAAGCCGGAGCTTAAAATTCTATTAAAAAACTTCAAACTCTCCGACGACCTTGCCTTCCGCTTTTCGCAACAGAGCTGGAAAGAGTGGCCACTGACACCTGAAAAATTCACCGGCTGGCTTGCCAAAACCGACAAAACCGACGAGGTGGTAAATCTTTTTATGGATTACGAAACCTTTGGCGAGCACCAATGGCGCGAAACCGGCATCTTTGACTTTATGAAAACCTTGCCGGAAAAGGTTTTGAAAAACACCGATTTTACTTTTCGCACACCGTCGGAAGTTTCCAAAATTTTGCAGCCTGTGGCAGCGATTCATGTCCCCTACCCCATCTCCTGGGCCGACGAAGAGCGCGACCTCACCGCCTGGCTGGGCAACGAAATGCAGGACGAAGCCTTCGGTAAACTGCTTGGCCTCGAAAACAAAATCGATCACTGCAAGCAAACTGACATTTTGCGCGACTGGTACCGCCTGCAAAACAGCGATCATTTTTATTACATGTGCACCAAATGGTTTTCGGATGGCGACGTGCACAAATATTTCAACCCCTACACTTCGCCCTACGAGGCTTTTATCAATTATATGAATGTGCTTTCTGATTTTACTATTCGTGTGGATAAGCAATGCGGGGCACAAAACGTTGAAGAAACTGCAGATGGAAAATCTTATCGGCAAGCAGAGCCGGAGAATGCAGATGCCGGCGGCGCTAAAAAACAAACCGACGAACGTGACCGGAGCAGTGATTTTTCATTTGAACATCTTAAAGATATTTCCAATGAAAAGCTGAAAAAACTCCTAAAAGACATCGATGCCGAAAACCTGGCTTATGCGCTGCGCGATGCTGGCGAGGACATTCGCGACCGCGTGCTGCCCAACCTCACCAAGTCGGCACGCCAGGAATACGATCAGATGATGGAGAAAATGAAGAAGATCAAAAAAGAAGACATCGCCCGTGGCCGCGAAAAGATTGCGCAAGCTTTCAGCCGGCTTTTTAATTCATAGTTTTTTCAGATAATCAATCTTAAATTTCACTTTTGAAAAGATAAAATCAGATGCTGCTATCCGAGAGCTGCATCCGATGCTGTAGCAGCATTTTGTTACATTTGCGCACTTAAAAAATTGATTGCTGTGATGACAAAAAAAACGATAGCCGTTATTGCCGGTGGCGACTCAGGCGAATATGATATTTCGATAAAAAGCGGCGCTGTTGTGGCCGAAACGCTCGATACCCAAAAATACGATGCCTTCCTGATCCATATCCGCGGAAGCGAATGGTTTTACCAAAGTGGTGAAGAAAAGATTGCTATTGATAAAAATGATTTCAGCCTTTTGCTGCCTGGTGGACGCATCCATTTCGACTGTGTTTTTTGCGCCATCCACGGCACTCCCGGCGAGAATGGGCGTATGCCGGCTTATTTTGAGATGCTCGGCATCCCTTTTACTGCTTCAGGTTCGTTGATCTCGGCGCTCACGTTCAACAAAAATTACTGCAATCGTGTGGTTGCTTCTTACGGCGTGCTTACAGCGCGTTCTATTCATCTTTTTGCCGGAGATCAGGTGGATGCAGATGAAATTTTGCAACAGCTCACCCTTCCGGTTTTTGTAAAACCCAATGCCGGTGGGTCGAGTGTGGGGATGAGCAAAGTAAAGCTTGAAGAAGAGCTCTTGCCTGCCATCAAAAAGGCTTTTGCCGAAGACACCGAAATACTCATCGAAGAATATGTGGAAGGTCGCGAGCTGACCTGTGGCGTGTTTCGCAATAATGGGGAGCTGCTGGTGCTGCCGCTGTGCGAAGTTGTGAGCAAGAATGATTTTTTTGATTTTGAAGCCAAATACAATCCATCGCTTGCCAGTGAACTGGTGCCGGCACCTATTCCCGAAGAACTGGCAGAGCGCATCGCCGACATTTCGCAGTTTGTATATCAAAAGCTCAATTGCAAAGGTGTGGTTCGTGCCGACTATATTTATTCCGCGAAAAGCGACCAACTTTATTTTATCGAAATCAACACAGTTCCCGGCCTCACCCGCGAGAGTATCGTGCCCAAGATGGCGGCCGCAGCGGACATCTCCCTTACCGGGCTTTTTACCATGCTCGTCGAGGAAACACTAAAAGATGAGTGATGAGCGGTGAGCGCTGCATTTTTTCGCTTTCGCTAAATATTCTCTTGTTTTTCCGGTAACGGAAATCTTCCATCCCACACTATCTTCAAATAATCCTCCGGATCGGTATCGCCTTCGGTATTAAGAAGCAAAACCTGCGAATTTTTATCCAAGCCAAGCTTTTGGCGCAAAGCCTCATATTCAGGTTCCATTATCGTCAGCAGTGCTCCGAGTGTTACCGCGCCCGACTCACCCGAAATAACGCGCGGGTCGTTGCCGGCAGGAGCGCCATACACGCGCATTCCGCGTGCGGCCACATAATCGGGGCAGGTTACGAAAACATCTGCGTAATCGCACAGGATGTTCCATCCCAACGGACTGGGATCACCACACGCCAGACCTGCCATGATAGTGTTTAGGTCTCCGGGAAAGCTGTGCGCCTGACCGTCGGCACTGCGGCATGAACTAAACAGACAGGCTGCGGCTTCTGGTTCTACCACCACAAAACGGGGTGGAGCTTCGTAATAAAGTTGCTTAAAAAAGCCCACTACGGCTGCTGCCAATGCTCCCACACCGCCTTGCACAAAAACGTGCGTTGGTTTGCTGATATGCATAACTTTCATCTGCTGCTGTGCCTCGGCAAGCATGGTGGTGTATCCCTGCATAACCCACCGTGGTATCTCTTCGTAGCTTTCCCAGGAAGTATCTGAAATCACCTGCCAGCCATTTTTTTCGGCATCAGCACCTGCCTGTCTCACGGCATCGTCATAGGTTCCAGGCACGACCACTACGCGCGCTCCCTGCCGGGCTATGGCGTCGATGCGCCCGCGGCTGGTAAGCTGATGCACGTATATAATGGCCTGATACCCCAGCTCCCGTGCAGCCCACGCCACCCCAATACCGTGGTTGCCATCGGTGGCAGCTACAAAAACGTATGGTTCAGCATTCGCATACAAGTTTGTGCTGCGAATTTCATCAAAAGTGAGCGGCTGACCGTTCGCGTGTATCTGCTGCAACCGTTTGTAAATTGCATAGGAGCCGCCAAGCACCTTGAAAGCATTCAAACCAAGTCGCAACGATTCGTCTTTTACAAGGATATCTTTTACACCGGCTTTGTCAGCAAGCACCGAAAGCCGTTGCAGCGGAGTTGACGCAAAGCCGGGAATCTGATGGTGGAATTTCTGTGCTTCTTCAGCGGCATCAGCAGGAAATAAAGTGTCGAGCACTTTTCGATCGGCTGGGCGTGTCGCAAGATTATTGGCAACCCATTGGAGGGCATGAGAACTTTTCATTGGATTTTTCTGTTTTGTTTTGACCGGCAAAGGTAAATTTTTGAGCGATAAAGTAAATATCTTTGCGCCCTGTTTGGCTTTGCCATCCAAAACCATTTAATTATTGAATAAAATTTAAAGATTATGAACCAACGCACCCTCCTCATTCCATTGATTATAATACTAATGTCAGCCCTTGCTTGTAACCGGCCTCAGCCTGCATCCAAAACCACAAAAGACAGCAACGACTATTTGCTTGCTGCTACGCTTTATCAGCAGCAGGCCGCAGAGTTCCGTGCGCTGTGCTATCAGGCCTACAACATTGCGCACAGCAACATGAACGCCATTTACGACACCGCCACCGATCTCAGCCGCCTTGCCATTGTGATGGATCTTGACGAAACAGTGCTGGACAACAGCGCCTACGAAGCACAAATCATTCTCGACTCGCTGGCCTACCCTCATGGTTGGGATGAATGGATGTACGCGGCAAGCGCCAAAGCACTCCCTGGAGCTGTCGATTTTATAAAGTCTGTCGAAGCAAAGGGTGTACACGTGTTTTACATCACCAATCGCCGTGAGAAATACCGCGAGGCAACAATAGAAAATCTTAAGAAACTGGACATAGCTCCTTTGGATAGCAGCTATCTAATGTTGCGCCTGGAGCAATCGACCAAAGAACCCCGCCGCCTGAAGGTGCTCGAAAACTACCAGATCGTAATGCTCTTTGGTGACAATCTGGTCGATTTTGCTAAAGCCTTCGACGGGCCCCAAAGCAGTAGTCGCCGGGCCGAAGTTACCGACAGCCTACGAGATGCGTTTGGCAATCGTTTTATCGTTTTCCCCAACGTTATGTACGGCGACTGGCTCAACGCGATTACAGATAATGACCATAGCTTTTCGCCACAACAAAAACTGGAGAAATACAAAGCTGTTCTGGAAGGTTTTGAATATTGATATCATGAAGTAGCAGCCGGCAGCTTCAGAGACGCATTGCATGCGTCTAGAAATGATCAATTCCATTCAATTGCTTCGACAAAGTTCAACTTAGGCCTGGCCTATGCTGCATCTATCTTTGCTGACTTTGCCTGCTTTCCTACTTAAATGTTTTAAAAAAAATAGGCAAAGCCTATAAAAAATAGAAAGGACGAGGACTTCGACAAGCTCAGCCACAAAGCCTCGTCCAAACACCAGACATCATACAAACGTCAGTATCGAATCCTGCTGGCAAGGAAATTTCATGAATTTTCTTCACATCAACCCGACAAAGTCTTTGTCTTCAATGGATTCAGATTCGTAAATCAGATATGCATATCTATTGCGCCAGCGTAAAGCGCAGGCTGATACCGCCATTGGTGGTAGAGTTGTGATATTGTGAGGATACGTAGGGATTGTTGATAACCTTGTCGAAGAACAGACGAATGTTCAGCCGTTGGTTCACCATATAATCAGCTGAGGTGTTGATAGAAAGCACCTGTTGGCCCGACGAAACCTGGTTGATTTCCTCATCGATACGGCGCAGAATGGTTTTGTTGTTGCGGATGGAGAAGTCGGCGCGAACGTTCAGGTCGCTCTTCACATTTTGCTTGCCCCCGCTACCGCCCATGCTTTTCACAGCAAATTTCACATCTTTAAAACGATAGCCCAGTCCGATCACAAACTCCTCTGTGTTGACTTCAGTAAGCTGGTTATTCACAAAACTCATCGATAGGTTACGCGATTTCTTGATTTCAAATTTCGTCATCAGACTGTTGATCCAGGTCATGTCGAAGGCAATGAGTGGATTGAATTGCTCGATGATGCTCACCTGCGCATATTGATATTCGGGAATAAAGTTGTCGTTGCTCTTGTATTTAGACGCCGGAAAGCCGTCAATTTCGCGGTAGTCGATCACCGACTGGAAGGAATTGATAGAGTAGTTGCTTCGATAGCCGTGAGTGATGGTGAGGTTGCGCAGGAATTTCTTGAAAGGCTCCACGCGCGACAGTCCGTTGTATGTAACGCGCCAGTTGAGCATGGGTATGTCGGGCATGGGATTGAGGCTGTAGCCGCCGGCAGATTTTCCGGAATAGGCTGCCAAAAACGAGTAGAGAAGTACGTCCTGTTGTGTGGGTCCATATCCTTCCGGATAAAACTGCCCGGTGACGCTGTCTACGACAATTTGCCCGTTGTAGTTGGGATTTTCCGCTGCCAGCCGATAGGCAACCTCCTGCCGGTTATCTTTGAGCTTGATGAAGTTCTCGTTCTGATCTTTGTCGTTATCCTTTACCCAGGCGGTGCCCCACGAGAAAAACGACATACTGAAGCTGCCCTGTTCTACGGGCGAGAACGACGAGAAATCGCCATTTGCATCTGCTTTAAAATATTCCTGATGACTAAGGCTGAAGGTACGGTCGGCGCTCAGTTCTATTTTAAAATCCTGGAATGGCTCGATGGTTCCTCTGAAGTTGAGCTGTTGGTTGTATTTGGTAATGTAGGCCGAGTTGAGCAATGTGTCGGTGGTAAGCCAGCCATTGCGGACAGCTTCGCCACGTATGTCGGCCTGGCTCCCAAACACAAACCCAAGACCGGGAGCATCCATCGCCCAGTTGTTGCCTATCAACGAAGGTTCGGGGATAAAACCGGGCATATAGATTCCGTTGCCTTCGGTGTAGGAAAGCGAAGCACGCTTGAAACTCATGAGTATTTTAAGAAAACCATTGCCAACAATTTTGAAATAATCTTTTTTGGGCTTTGTGGTATCCGCTTCTACACTCTGGGGTTTCTGGTTAGGTTGCCGCGGCGCTGCCCGTTGGTTTCGTTTTGCGCCACTACCCTGGTTAACCTTGGCCAGGAATGGCAGCTTATTGTAAAGTTTGTCGAGCGACACGTTGCCGTTGAGCTGAATGGTATTGGCATTTTCTATCTGGTTGCCGAGCCGTTCCTGCAGCGAAATAGGCGATGCCTGCCACTTGTAGTTAGTCTGGTAGCGTGCTGTTGCCGTCACCCAGTCGAGCAGTGGTATTTTATTGATCGGTAATGTATAGGTCACATTCAGATTGTGGGTGTAGGTATTTATGGTACCCAGATCGAGAATCTGATCGTGTATTCGCTCTCGTTTCACATCGTAGTTGGGATCATCTTTTTCAAGCGATCCGGGTAGCTCGTCGATGTAAGCGAGCACATTGGCTTTGTAATCAAAACGCAGCGATGTGGCGAGATCCCAGCGTAAATCGTAAATGCGCCGCCAGTCCCACTTTTTCATGTAGGTAGGTTCTATAAGCACCTCGTACTCACTCTTGTTGCGCAGCAGCCGCTTGCCATACTCACGCGTCATGTCGGTGCGCACGGAGAAAAGCTTGGGCATCAGGTAAAAGTTGAAATCTTTGATTAGCGCAAAAGCCTTGCCCTTGAACAGTTTCATAGTACCAAATGGCTTGAAATTCTTGGGGTTGTTATTAAAATTATAACCTATACCTCCCTGGTAGATTTTCTTTGAATCGTAGGCAATATCAATATTTCGTGCAAAGGTTTCTGAATAAGAAAAGGTAAAGTCGAGATTTTCGACATCATAAAAATGGCTTTTGTTGGTAGCTCCCACACGATCCTTGCGCATATTAATAAAGTTGAGATTTTTGCGCATAACAAAATCCTCATTCATGGCTTTTATCGAGTCACGTGCTGAAGGGTTGTGGGTTTCCAAATCTTTTTTAAGGATAATGTCCGGGTCGAGCTGGTTGTATTTGGGCGTGATGCGTGATTCCGAATAGTCGAAATGCATCGGTATGCGTATGCCAAATTTCTCCGGAAAGAATTTACCCAGCTCCAGGTTGGTGGAGATGTCGAAGTTTTTAACGAATTCCTGCGAACGCTGGGTGGTTTTTTTCTCAATGCTACCATAGCCGGGCGTGCTGTAAAGGCCGGAAATGGAGAGATTACCCAGATCGGCCAGGTCTGTTTTTATACGTGCAGTAGCTGCCAGTCCACCTTCGTCGTTGAAATCGGTGAGGCGCATTTCGTTTATCCAAATTTCAGCAGATTTGCTCAGGCCATCGTCGCTGCTGGTAGCCGAAGTTTTCTTGGGATTGCGCACTCCGATCATAATGGCTTTTACATCGCTGATGCTCGGGCTTCCTAATACCGTAACTTTGTTGGGACCATCAAAACCATAATAGGGTACATTGAGCGAAACACCAGAGCCGGCGGTACGCATCTGCACATTACGCTGAAGTTTAAAATCCACCAATCGTTTCAGGTCGATGTTAAAACTATTTTCACTGGGCCAAATGGCTTCGACGCTGGACCTGGAGGTACCCCATGGCGTGAAGGTGAGCGGTATTTCATACTCATAATAGTTCTCGGTAAGGTCGGCACCAATGCGCATAAACACGGTGAGGTCGCCGTAGCTGAGATCTTGCTCTTCGAGTAGCTTTTCGGCATGGACAAACATTTGTAGTTTTCCATATTGACGGAAGTCAAAATCAGTGGTTTTGTAGGCACCGCGGGCATCCCCATCCAAGAGGTTGTTTACGCGCAGCACCATGGCCTGTTCGTTGAGCTGCTGCAGGTTGGTGGTACCGATGTTTATTTCGCGTTCGATGCCGGGAGGAATAACGTAAGGGATAGGCTGCCGGCTGCCGTTTTCTTCGATATTTACCGAAAGGATATCAAAGGCTGTTTCACTTTGGATGTCGTTGGGAATATATTCGCCGGGCGAAAGCAGATCGTAGCGATAACGCCGCCAGTTGCCGCGCACCAGCTCGAGGGTTGCAAAGCGCAAAACAGTAGGTGCATTAAAACCTTTCATAAACATGCGCATGAAGCGGATGCTCTGGAAATCCTGAATTCCGCCCACAATTTTATCCGGGTCGCGCACGGGTATTTTAAACTGATACCATTTCACTTCCCCAACCTGGTTGTTGGGCAAACGAATTCCTTTGGCATCATAAACATCGGTGATGTAGTTCTGGCCGACTTGCATAGTGTTTGGATCGAGCACCACCTTGTACTGGAAATAGCGTTCCGATTCGCTCAGCGTGTTGTCGCGGTTGATGTCTTCCACGTCGGGCAGATTGGTGGCAAGGGTGGAGTTGCCTCCGACATTATCGCCTTGTTCGGGTGAGTTGCCTTCGGTACCGTTGTATCTTTTATAACGTTCCAGAATACTGCTGTAGGTTGGATCTTCGTCGTAGTCGGCACCTCTGAAATAATGGTAATTGTCGTTGGAAGGGTCTTCATAGGCACGCTGGAAAGCTTCTGAATTGTTGCCATGCAATGCGATGATGCGCTGCAGATAGATGGGATCGAAGAAGCTTCGTTCGTCATCATCGCCTAGGCCGTCGAGGCCCACATCCTGAAACTTGCGGGCGCCAGGCTCATTGCTAAAGTTAGGCACCAGTGCCTGCAGCGTGGGTACACGTCCCCAGATAGTTGTGTCAACATTTTCGACAACAGCAGAGGTAGGAAGACCGTGTTCGTATGATTTACGCGAATCGCGCAGAATATCTTCGGAGATGTCGCCCAGGTTAAAATAGAGTGCTCCCGCGGAATTCTGGCCACTGGTAAAAGGATCCATCATCCAGAACTCGATATACTCCACGTTGGTGGCCTCAAAATCCGTTGATGATATTTCGCGCATAACGCCACCCCAGCGGCTTTCGGGATCTTTGAGCGTTCCGTCCGGGTTGATACCCGCCGAGATGCCCGGCTGTCCCTCTACGTCGTAGTTGTAAGGACCACGCTTGTTAGGATAAAAAGCCAGGTTGAGAATAGGAATATTGGTAGGAATGCCGTTGATAACATCTTTGTTGGGAAACACTTCGGTTTCGAGTACCTGACGCACCAGGTTGTCGGAGAGTTCATTCAGGTCGACGTTGGGTGGCCGCGTGGTTCCGGTTTGTTCGTAGAACAGCGGGTCTATAACGTACCAGGCCAGCCTGCCGCGGTTGTAACCATACATCCGTCCTGTTCCCGGAGCACCTTCCGGAAAGAGGCCGGTTTCGGTTTGCTTTTCTGGCGTACTGGCCAGTTTCCACCAGTGTGGCTGCTTCAGGTCGATGGTAGATTTGCTGCCTTCAAAGTCGTCGATGTAGGAGGTGCCGCTGCGACCAATAGCCTTGCTGTGTCCCGGAATAAAATGCGCAAACTCCCCATCGATGGTCACACGCGATTCCTTTTTGGTTTTGATAAAAGGGAGCGCATCCACCATTTTGGTGATAAATCGCGATTTGGTCTGCCAGGCAAAATCCATCCCCCAGATGGTGTTGGAGATGGGGTCGTCGCCATAGTTTACTTTTTGCGTAAGCGGGCGCTCGGTAAGGTTGAGGATTGTACCACCAATGTTAAAATCTTCGTTTATGCGATAATCGATGTGGGTACCTATCAGCCGCTTTGTCTGGATATTAAAAAAAGACTGGCTTTCCATCGAAATATTAATAGGCGTTCCAGAATTGAGTACGCCTTCGTTGATAATGTTGACGCGGCCTAGCGTGTAATCTACTGTATAGTCGACATTTTCTGCGAGCGGCACTCCACCTGCAGTAACCCTTACCGAACCCTGTGGTACATTGATGGCATTGAGCGAAATCTCCGATCCCGAAGAGGATTTATAAAAGCCATCCAACATGAATTTATTTTTTTCAGGATATTGTTGCGCCCCGTTTTTGGTGAGGGTGTACAAAGAGTCGTAGGCGTAGCGGTCAGCGATTTCAGGGTCTCCGATTTTGGAGCGGAGGTAGTTGCCGAAAGGCTGCAACATTGTAAAGTAAATGCGGCCGTTGGAACCCTGGATTGTACCACCACTGGTGGACGCGCCATTAATAAAGTCGAAGATGCCATCGTGGGGCGGGTTGAGCTGCGGATCGAGATTATCAAAATTCAATACCCTAATCAGCGGTATACCACTGGCGTTGCCGGCATCCACAAGATAACTGGTAGGAACACCATTGTCGTTTCCCGAATAGAGAATATTGAGAATAAAATCTTCGGCCTGCACCTGATAGGCTCCGATGGCGTAAACGTTTTTCATCATCAGATTCCAGATGGGCACGCGGGTGTTGAGCGATGTGCTCTTAAGCAGTTTAACAATCAGGTTTTTGGGCGTGTTGATCCCTTCATCCGAAAATTCGCCCACCTGATAAATAGTGGTGTCGCCAATCACATTGTATTGATAAGCTACTCCCAGCATCTGGTCGCTGTTGAGAGTGGTGTTGAGCGAGATAAATCCCAGCTTGCTGTTGAAGCTAAATTCATTTTGCGAAAGCTTCCTTGCGTTTTCCACTTTTACAAACTCGATACCTGCATCATAACCAAAGGGAGGCCCTTCGAGCAGCGTCGATACGGTGTTGATGTCGCGGACTTGCGTTTGGTACTGCATCAGCATCTCCATCAGGTTGTTGGAGCGGTACATGTCGGGAAACACGAAGTAACCGGGGGTGAGGTTGCCGGAGTATGGATTGCGTTCGCCCAAATCCTGGAAAGCTATGATGTTGCGGTTTTCGGTAACGGCAGCGCCAATGTTGGTAACCCACACCTCTATCTTGGTGATGTTCACATTGGAGCGCACTACGGGCAACTCGGTGAGGGCGCTGTCGTAGTTATTTACAAAATATTGTGCCAGCAGGAAGTGCTTATTTTCTTCGTATTGGTCGGCCCGAAGGGTAAAGGCATTGGTTTGCCCGCCGCCCTGCACTGTGATGTTGCTGGTCTCACTTTTTTGTTCTGAATAAATGGCTGTAACAGTGGCGCGCCCAAACTTGAGTTGTGTCTTGATACCAAATAGTGCCTGGCTTCCGGTGATCAGCGTGCTGTTGAGCGGCAGGGTAACGTTACCGGCTTCGATGAGCTGGATGATTTCGTCTTCTTTGCCTTCGTATTTTAGGTTGAGTTTGTTTTCAAATTCAAAAGTAGCCTCGGTGTTGTAGTTGGTCTGAAACTCTATTTTGTCACCAATCTTGGCCAGCACGCTCATCTGGATGTTTTGCCTGAAGTCGAAATTCACCACATTACGCTGCCGTACGTTGAGGGCCGGGTCATCGCGACGGTTGGCCAGGATGCCAAAGGTAAGTTCGGCCGATCCTTGCGGGCGGATGTCGATGGTGTTGGAGCCGAAGATGCGCTCGAAAGCCTCGCCGCCGATATAAATCTGCGGGATGATGCCGTCGCCGCGAGCATTGGCGCCGGATGCTCCGGCACGCTCGCGCCAATAGTTGTCGACAGAACGATCCAGGTCATATTTCAGATAATCATCCAGAGTCATGCTATAGGGCGAACGATAGTCGATATTGCCCATCTTGCGCCGGATGATGTATTCGTTGGTTTCCGGATTGTATTCAGTTTGGGTGGTAATGTTGGAAGGCTCTTTGAGATAAAGCGGCGATTGCGCCGGAACGTCTGTGGCGTTCACCGTTTTGTCGCGAAAGGGATAAATAAGATCCAGGCTGTCGGGGGGAGCTATCAGCACCATTCCGCCTTTTCCTTTCGCCGTGGGGTTGCCAAAGCTGGTAAAATTAAGGAGTGTAAAGAGTGAAAGGATCAGCAGGTATGTTGTTTTCTTTCTCAAAAAAAGGCCTTTTTAACTGGTTTTTGCTCTAGGGTCGACTTGCACGTAAAAAGTGGCCTGGAACTCCGACGGGCAAAACATTGCTCTATTGGCGTACGCGATGAAAATGTGTATGCTAAAAAGATTTGTCCCCGATTCATTATGGCTGGTTTTCCGAAGCTCTGTATTTATCACAAAATTTTTAACGCATCTCTTATCAGTAGCTCTACCGACAAGTCGGGATTTTTGCTTAGCAGTTTCTCCAAAGCCTTTGCAGCCGTCGCTTTGCTAAACCCCAGCGTAGTAAGTCCAATTAACGCCTCATCCTTACGGGTATTGTGCGCAGTTCCTAAAAATTCAAGTGCCGAAGTTTCTTTGCCAATCTTATCCTGAAGGTCTACGATGATGCGTTGTGCCGTTTTGTTGCCGATGCCTTTTACAGCTTTAAGTGCTACCAGGTCGCCCTGCGAAATGGCTGTAATAATTTTGTCGGGCGAGAGCGACGAAAGCATCAGCAAGGCCGTGCTGTTGCCCACTCCCGACACGGAAATGAGTAACTTAAACAACTGCCGCTCTTCCTTCTGAAAAAATCCGTACAGCACAATTCCAACCGGTGTGGTGGCCTCCACGCGAAAAGTCTGATGAGCGAAAAGCCGCACTCGCTCCAGGTCTTTAATATTAGAAAAAGTTTGCAAAGAGATATGCATCAGGTAGCCTATGCCGCCATTTTCGATGACAACAAAAGCCGGATTTTTTTCGATAAGTTTCCCATCAATAAATTCAATCATAACCGTAGTATCTTAATAATTTTTGTGTTGATGCAAAAGTAATAATTAGTGCCTGCCTGGGAAATCGAAGAAAATAGGTTGTCGCGTTGATGGGTTATCTGGTTGTCTCGTCGAAGGAGTAGTAGCCGGCATTTGGACGAGGCTGTGACTCGTCCTTTCTATTTCTTAGGCTCTGCCTGGTAAAATTTAAAAAACATTTGTGTAGAAAACTGCCGAAGCCTGCAAGGAATAGATGTATCATAGGCAGAGGCAGAAGCAAAGCCAAGGCTGAACTGTTGGGATGTCGGCCAGAAGATTCATGAGTTTTTAGAAACTTTTTTTAATAACGAACCGCAACTACCGGCTGCGGACTGGCGACTGACCCGTTCTGCTGTCGGTCTCGAAATTTATAAAGGTTCTAAATAACAATTTGATTCGCTGATAAACAACACGATAGGCAACGATCAAAATATTTAATTGGCCAAAAACAGGGAATAAAAGAAATAACGTCAGGTTATTCGTAAATTTGTCCGAATAACAATTTTCGATACAAAAAAAATAAATGAACAAATAGTTATGGATACATTATTCAGAAAAGACGCCCTAACCTATCATGCGGAAGGACGCCCGGGGAAACTTGAAGTAATCCCCACCAAACCCTACAACACCAGACGTGACCTCTCACTGGCCTACTCTCCCGGAGTAGCCGATCCATGTCTGAAAATCGCCGACAATCCCGATGATGTTTATAAATACACCGGCAAAGGCAACCTTGTGGCAGTTATCTCCAATTGCACTGCGGTACTTGGGCTGGGCGACATCGGCCCGCTGGCAGGCAAGCCTGTGATGGAAGGCAAAGGACTGCTGTTTAAGGTTTTTGCCGACATCGATGTTTACGATATCGAAGTTGACCTGAAAGACACCCAAAAATTTATTGATACTGTGGTGGCCATCGCTCCTACTTTTGGCGGTATCAATCTGGAAGACATCAAAGCTCCCGAATGTTTCGAGATAGAGCGCCGGATACAAGAAGCAGTAGATATTCCGGTTATGCACGACGATCAGCATGGTACGGCCATTATTACTTCTGCCGGATTGCTTAACGCGCTCAAGATTAACAAAAAGAAAATCGAAGAGGTAAAAATCGTTGTCAATGGCGCCGGAGCTGCGGCTATCTCTTGCTCGCGGCTTTACCTCAAGCTGGGCGCCAGGGCCGAAAACCTCGTGATGCTCGACAGCAAAGGCGTGCTGCGCCGCGATCGTACCGATCTGAACGAGACCAAGAAGGAATTCGCTACCGACAAGGATATCCATACCCTCGCTGAAGCCATCGACGGTGCCGATATGTTTTTGGGACTTTCCAAAGGTGGCGTGCTCAAAAAAGAGCTGCTGCTCAAGATGGCCAAAGACCCCATTGTTTTCGCCCTGGCCAATCCTGATCCTGAAATAACCTACGAGGATGCCATGTCTACCCGCGACGATATTATTATGGGCACCGGCCGCAGCGACTACCCCAATCAGATCAATAATTTACTGGGATTTCCTTTCATTTTCAGAGGAGCGCTCGATGTGCGCGCCACCAGCATCAACGATGAGATGAAGCTGGCAGCCAGCTACGCACTGGCCAACCTGGCCACCGAGCCGGTGCCTGATCAGGTAAATGTGGCTTATCACGCCTCCAACTTTACCTTTGGGCGCGAGTACATCATTCCCAAACCTTTCGATCAGCGGCTTATCACCCGCTTAGCTCCGGCAGTAGCCAAGGCAGCCATGGCCAGCGGCGTGGCGCGAAATGAAATTACCGACTGGGCTGCCTACAACGAACGCCTTGTAAAAATGATTGGCATCAGCAATCCGTTGTTGCGCCAGTTGCGCTTCCGCGCAATGGCTGATCCAAAAACCGTAGTGTTTTCGGAGGCTGAGAATTTTACGATGCTCAAAGCTGCCGAACATGTATTCAACCAGAAATTGGCTACACCCATCCTGCTAGGCAACGAAACGAAGATAAAAGATCTCATCAGACAGCACGAACTTGAGCTGCCCGACATCGAAATTATCGATCCCACCAGCGAAAAGGAAACCGGACGACGTGAGCAGTTTGCCAGGTTGCTGTTCGATAAACGCAAGCGCAAAGGTATTACCTTACAAGCAGCGCTGGGCCTTATGAACAACCGCAACTATTTTGCACCCATGCTTGTCGAAACAGGATTTGCAGATGCTATGGTTTCGGGGCTTACCGACAACTATCCGGCTACCATCGGCCCTGCTCTGCAAGTGATAGGAACGAAGAAAAACGCCAGCGTGGTTTCAGGAATGTATATCGTCAACACCAAAGAAGGTCCGATCTTTTTGGCCGATTGCACTGTAAATAAAAATCCTGATACCGAAAAAATGGTTGAGATCGCTCTGCAAACGGCTTCTGCTGTAAAGCAGCTCAAGCTGGTTCCACGTGTGGCGCTGGTCACCTATTCCAACTTTGGCAGCAATCGCGGGCGCGTTCCTGATATGGCTTCCGATGCCGCAAAGATTTTGCACCGCGACTATCCCGAGCTGGTGGTGGATGGTGATATACAAGCCAATGTGGCGCTTAATCAGGAATTGCTCGAAGAAAACTTCCCGTTCTCCAAACTCATAGGCGGACCGGCCAATGTATTGATTTTCCCCTATCTCACTGCAGCCAACATTGCTTACAAATTACTGCAGCAGTTGGGCAAATTTGATGTGATAGGCCCTGTGATTACCGGGATGAACAAGTCGGTACACGTTCTTCAAATGGGCAGTTCTGTTCAGGAGATAATTAATATGGTGATGGTTGCTGTGATAGATGCACAATGCACACAAAAACGTGAAGCCAGCGGCGAAGACGATAACTTTTTTCAAAAAAAGGAGGAATAGGAAAAGGTTGTCGGGTTCCGGAGTTTTGATTTTATATTTGTTTGAGATTTATTTTATGATATCAGCAGACAGCCTTTGCTTGCTGTCTGGCAATTGATAGTCCTTTTAATCCGAAAAAGAGGCTGACAGTAATTACCGAAAATTACGTCAGCCTCTGGTTTTTATTGGCGACCTTTCATATTAACAAATCCTTAAGTTTTGGTTAAATATTTTGTTGCCCGAAACGAAAACAGGAGTTTTGTACCACTTTTTAATGCTTGATACAAATCGTGAAAACAGGTAACAAAACGAATGACTCCAGGTGAGATAATATTGCAGATACTTTCGCTTGCAGGATCAGTAGTGATTTTTCTGTATGGGCTGAAAACCATGAGCGAGTCGCTGCAGAAGCTTGCCGGAGAACAGTTGCGCAGGTTGCTGTCACGCATAACTACCAATCCCTTCAGAGGTGTAATTACGGGCGTAGGTGTTACGGCAATCGTTCAATCTTCATCGGCTGTTACGGTGATGCTGGTAAGCTTTGTTAATGCCGGTCTGATCACTTTTACGCAGTCGCTCGGCGTAATCTTTGGCGCTAACATCGGCACCACCATTACTGTCTGGGTCATTTATCTCCTCGGATTCAGCACCCCCTTTAATATCCAACAATTGCTGCTGCCTTTGGCGGCGCTGGCTTTGCCACTTCTGTTCCTACGCAAAGCAAAAAATAAGGCTTTCGCCGAAATGATTATCGGCTTCGTGCTGATCTTTACCGGCCTAATCTTTTTTAGGGAGGTTCTGCCGGCTATCAGCGAAAATTTCGTCCTTTCACATCACCTGCTTTTCCCTGATAATTTTTATCTCAACTCTTTTTTATTTGTTTTGATGGGTATTCTTGCAGCGCTGATATTTCAGTCGTCGGTTGTTACCATCACGCTCACCATGGTTCTTGCATCGCAAGGCTGGCTTGGCTGCAGTGCAGCTCTGGCCCTGTTACTGGGCGCAAATGTCGGAACTACTTTAACAGCTAATCTTGCTGCAATCGTCACCAACCGACCAGCCAAAAGAACCGCATTGGCGCATCTGCTTTTCAATACGCTGGGTGTAGTTTTGATTTTCCCGTTTATCAATATTATCGCCCATTTCATCGAAGGTTTTACCCTGCCAGCGACTAATCCTGAAAATTCAATTCCGCTGGGGCTGGCTATTTTTCATACAATTTTTAATATCATCAATACAGTGATAATAATAGGGCTGCTGACACCTTTTAGTAAAATGTGCTTTGGGTTTTTGCCCAAACAAAAAAGTTCAGCAAAACGTTTTTCATTGAAATTTTTGAGTGGAAACCTATTTTCAACAGCCGAGCTGAGCATTCTGCAAGACAAAAGAAAGCTCGATGATTTTATCAAAATCATTTCAGAAATGTTTACTATCGTATCCTCATTACTGAATGAGAAAGACGATCGGAAATTTGCCAGGAAACACAAAGCGCTACGGCGCAATTATAAAATGGTAAAGGAAACACAACAGGAAATCGACGTGTATCTGCAAAAGCTTTCACAGGAAAAGCTGACGCCCAGCGGAGGCTCGCATTTGAAAGCTATGACTCAAATCAACGAAAGTCTGGCAGACATAGCCGCCACAGTCATGAAGATGGTGCAGGTAATCGAACAAAAAAATGAAGCGAAAGCCTGGTTTTCGCAGGAACTAAGAAATAAACTGACGCATAGTCTGCAACTTATCCCGGAAGCTCTGGCCCATAATAACAATATGTTTGCAGGCGACTTATCCAATCCATTAGATTCCTCAATTCACGAACTCCGATTTTACCCTGAAACTTTGGCACAGGAGCCCGAAGCATTAAAAACCCAAATCGCCTCCAATGCCGCATCGCATTACCAACAACTTCTGGATTTGATCATTATCTCGGGCGGGCTGGCTGGGCGCATCGATGCTGCTGTTTTGGAGCTTGACGAAAACATCTCTTTACGTAATAACCGAACGAAAAATAAACTTTAGAAGAAGCTATGGAAACACTCTATTTGATTATTGTCGTAGTGCTACTTATGCTGGCCGTCTCCGATCTGATTATCGGCGTAAGCAACGATGCCGTCAATTTTCTCAATTCGGCTGTCGGTTCACGCGTAGCGCCTATGCACGTCATTATGATTATTGCCAGCGCCGGCGTGCTCATTGGTACCACCTTTTCGAGTGGACTGATGGAGGTGGCCCGTAAAGGAATTTTTCATCCTGAGCAATTTGCCTTCTCAGAAATCATGATCATTTTTCTGGCGGTAATGATTACCGACGTCATGCTGCTCGACCTTTTCAACACTTTTGGATTGCCCACCTCCACCACGGTATCCATTGTATTCGACTTGCTGGGAGCATCCGTAGCCATGTCGGTGATCAAGATCAGCCAATCGCCACTGGAAACATTGCACGACATCGGCAAATACATCAACTCCGAAAAGGCGCTGGCCATTATTACAGGTATCCTGCTCTCGGTGATCATAGCTTTTGTTGTCGGAGCGGTGGTGATGTATCTCTCGCGATTGCTCTTCACTTTTCGCTACGAGAAAAAACTCAAATATTTCGGCTCGGTATGGGGCAGCATCGCCATCACCGCCATTACTTTTTTTATGTTGATAAAAGGAGCCAAAGGCGCAAGCTTTATCACCCCGGATATGAACATCTGGATTGAAAGCCATACGTTTACCATCATCACCTATAGCCTGATTGGCTGGACTGTTATTCTGCAATTGTTGTATTGGATTTTTAAAATAAGTGCGCCCAAGCTCATTGTTCTGATAGGAACTTTTGCGCTGGCCATGGCCTTTGCCGGCAACGACCTGGTAAACTTTATCGGAGTGCCGCTGGCAGGTTTAAAATCATACCAGTTGTTTATGGCCGATGGGGGTGCCAATCCCGATGGTTTTATGATGAAGGCGCTGGCAGATCCGGTAAATACGCCCACTTACGTCCTGTTGCTGGCCGGAATGGTGATGGTACTAGCACTCTGGTTCTCCAAAAAAGCCCGTTCAGTGCTGGCCACAAGCATCGATCTTAGCCGCCAGAGTCATGGCGAGGAGCGCTTTGGCGCTTCGGGGCTTTCCCGCTCGGTAGTGCGTGGCGCCCTTAACATCAACAAAAGCATTTCAGCATTGATTCCTGCGTCCATCAGTGCCCGTCTCGAAAAGCGTCTTGAATATCCCAAAGACCTGAAAAAGAAAGCCAAGGCCAAAGATGCTCCTTCTTTTGATGTCATCCGCGCCTCGATGAACCTGCTGGTAGCAAGTATTCTCATCGCTATAGGGACTTCTATAAAATTACCGCTCTCTACCACCTACGTTACTTTTATGGTAGCCATGGGTACCTCGTTGGCCGATCGCGCATGGAATCGCGACAGCGCGGTGTATCGTATACAGGGCGTATTTTCAGTTGTCGGCGGATGGTTTCTTACAGCCATCATGGCTTTTACGGTTGCTTTTACCGTTGCCAACATCATTTACTGGGGCGGCGTAGCAGCTATTTTCATCATGCTACTGTTGGTTGCAGTATTGATTTATCGTACCCATGTGATGCACAAATCCAAAGAGACTGAAAAACTTGAAGAGGAAAAAGAAAACATGTATGTTCAAGAAATCCGCAACATGTCGTCGGTCTATGCCGAATGTCAACATCAGACCACACATGCCCTCACCAAGGTACCGCAGTTTTTTGAAGCTTTGGTGAATGGTATTAATAATGAAGATCGTATTGCTCTGAAGGAGCTTAGAAAGGATGTTAAGAAATTCAACAAGAAAACTAAGAAAGCCAAAGACAACATCGACGAAACCTTGCGTAATCTTCAATTTGAACAGATAGGTACCGGTCATTTTTATGTTCAGAGCATCGACTATCAGCGAGAAATTGCCCATTGTATCAATTACATGGTCAATCCGTCTTACGAACACATTCGCAACAACCACACGGGCTTCAACGAGAAGCAGGCCGAAGAGATGCTGCAACTCGCCAAAGGCATTACCAAAATGTACCGCGACATTATCAAAAGCATCGACTCGGGCAACTATGTTGGTCTCGACAACATTTTGCTGCTACAGCAAAAATTGCTGGACTTGATCAATGAGATACGCATCAACCAGGTGAAACGTATCCGTACCGACGACAAGCACCCGCGCACCAGCCTCCTGTTCCTCGATGTTTTAGCGGAAACAAAAAATATGTTGTTGTATTCTATCAACCTGTTGAAATCGCAGCGTGATTTCATTAATGAGATCAACAACAAAAAATAGAATTTAAATATACAAGACAACAGAATTCTAAGAAACAAAGCAATTCGTACAGTAAATATTTCAGCTTCCAAGCAGGAGATCTCCCCTCTCCTGACTTCGACAATGCGTCACCCTAAATTTTTTGTCCGGATTTTCTACCTTGTTTTGTAGGCCACTTTATAGCTTCGTAACCGATTAAAATCCTACGACAATTTATTAAATTTCAAGGGGGGAAAAAGCTCCGTAGGAGCGATATTATGGTAGAATGAAGTAACGGTAAAAACGCAAATCTCCTCAGGAGCGGCATTATCGAGAACTAAAGATATTTTCTGTTGAATTATCAATTTTAATGCTTCCATAATATCGCCTCTACGAGGCTTTTTTCTCCGGTTCTCAATTTTCTACCATACTGTCACCTCTACGAGGCTCTTGCCACAAGCCTTTATTTCATTCAAGTACTACTCAAAAATAATTTTTTGTCACTATTGTTGCCCTGTTCCCCAGTACAGTAAATATTTCTGCTTCCAAGCAGGAGATCTCCCCTCTCCTGACTTCGACAATGCGTCACCTTAAATTTTTTGTCCGGATTTTCTGTTTTGTTTTGTAGGCTCACTTTATAGCTTCGTAACCGATTAAAATCCTACGACAATTTATTACATTTCAAGGGGAAAAAAAGCTCCGTAGGAGCGATATTATGGTAGAATGAAGTAACGGTGAAAACGCAAAGCTCCGTAGGAGCGGCATTATCGAGAACTAAAGATATTTTCTGTTGAATTATCAATTTTAATGCTCCCATAATGTCGCCTCTACGAGGCTTTTTTCTCCGGTTCTCAATTTTCTACCATAATGTCACCTCTACGAGGCTCTTGCCACAAGCCGTTATTTCATTCAAGTAGTACTCAAAAATAATTTTTCGTCACTATTGTTGCCCTGTTCCCCAGCATAACGACTGATACCTGTTTTGCCTATCCTTAGTTATTCCGACTTTTGCGCCCTCACCATACGGATGCATCCACGCAGATCGTGGCGCAGCTCAATGTTTTGATAACCTGATGCGGCCAATATCCCGCGCGTTTCATTACCAAAGCGTTCATTTATTTCCATAAAAATATTGCCACCCGAAGTCAGATGCGTTTGCGCAAAAGCTATGATGTGCCGATAAAATAGCAGTGGATCGGCATCGCTTACGTAAAGAGCGCCCGCCGGTTCGTAATCCAAAACGTTGGCCTGCATCTGAGCTTTGTCCGATTCGGTGACATAAGGCGGATTGCTGACGATAACATCAAACAGAGGGAATTGATGGTGTTGACTGCTGTCGGTAATATCGATTCTGAACCATTTCACCGATAGCTGCAAAGCTGCACCATTGGCCGCAGCAACTTCGAGTGCTTCGGCGTTTACATCCAATCCCCAAATTTCGGCTTTAGCCAAACCTTTACAAAGTGCCAAAGCTATGGCTCCGCTGCCGGTGCCGATGTCGAGAAACCTTAATGAATCAGTGGTTTTGTATGTTTTAACAATCCATTCCACAAGCTCTTCCGTTTCCGGGCGGGGTATCAGCACCCGCTCATCCACGAGCAGCCGAAGGCCATAAAAGTCGGTATGACCAAGGATGTATTGAATAGGCCGATGCTGCAGAAGCTCTTTGCATGCAAAATGTATTTTAAGGATTTGAGATTCCGAGAGACGCAAATCTTTATTGGCAATACGCTCTACCCGGCTAATGCCTGCAGTTTCTGAAAGTAAAATATCGAATAGGCTGTTTGCTTCCTGCTCAGGATATAGCTTTCGAAGGTTTCCAGTGTAGGTTGCCCTGATATCTGTAACTTTGTTGCTTTTAATGTTCAAAACAAAACCTTGTTGATAAAATGGAAAATATTTTTGCAAAAATAGACGAAATAAAAAGCTCGGGACAAGTGGCCGCGTTGTGCATTATAACTGATACCAGCGGCTCGGCACCGCGCAAAGCGGGCGCCAAGATGATTGTAACAGAAGCAGGCGCGTCGTACGGCACCATTGGCGGTGGCCAGCTGGAGCAACAGGTAACGGAGCAGGCACTCAGGCTTTGCCGCGAGCGTCAGCAACCTGTCACGCTACACATCGATCTCAAAGACGACACCTCCATGCACTGTGGCGGCAAAGTGTCGGTGTATGTGGAACCGCTGCTGCCCGATGAGCGGCTCGTGATCTTTGGCGCCGGACATGTTGGAGCAGCCCTGGCGCGTCTGGCACGTATGCTTGGTTTTTCGGTAACGCTGGTCGACAATCGTGAAAATCTTACCAAACCATTGATCGAAGAAGGTTTTGAAGTGATCGCGGAGGAGTATATTCCGGCAGCACAAAATCTCGCAACCAATGATCATAGTTTTTTGGTTGTGACAACACCGCAGCACCGGTACGATCATGAGGTGACGGGCATCCTGGCGCAAAAACCAAACAGATATCTGGGCATGATTGGCAGCCGCCGCAAGGTAGCAGAAGCGCAACAATATTTTCTCGACAATAAAATTATCGATCAACCGACAATTGATAAGATAGACATGCCCATCGGGATTCCTTTCAATGCACAAACGCCCGCCGAAATAGCCATAAGCATCCTTGCCAAAATTATCGACGTGCGGAATAGCTGATGGAAGAAGAGCATGGCGCGTGGCGCGTGGAGCATGGCGCGTGGAGCATGGCGCTTGATCGAGAAAAAAATTTTTTGAATTTCCTGAAACTTTTTTTGAATATTTAATGATGAAATTAAAAACCACCTGCTGTGGGCTGGCAACTGCGAACTCTTGACTGTCGGCTCACTAACCTCTAATTTCTAACCTTTTATATCCAATTTCTATTTCTAAAATAGTCATTCGTTATTCATGGGCAAAAAAATAGTTTGATGAATGGGTCGCGAACTCATAGTTTTGGATACATTTGCCCTGTTAATAGAGACCAAAGGCATGGTGAGACGATTATTGTTATTGATAATTCTTTGCGGAACAGCAAGCGTTATTTCTGCACAGGAGACTGATTATTACCTCATACAAATTAATTCTGATGCTGCTTTGCTTCGGCAGATTTCCGAAATGGGAATTTCTATCGACCTCCAGGGAGCAGATGGAACAGCTACTTTGGAGGTTTCGGCTGACGAGCTGAAGCTGCTCGACCGTCATCATATCAGATATAAAACACTAATTACTAACTTATCGGGATACTATGCTGACCGCAATAAAGGCATGAATCCGACGGAAGTCACCGAACATTTCCGAAATTCTAAAGCGTATCGTGTTCCCGAAAACTTTTCCCTGGGCAGCATGGGTGGCTTTTGTACTTACGACGAAATGCTGGCACACCTCGACAACATGCGCGCGCTCTACCCTGAGCTTATCAGTGCACGTGAGGCGCTGCCCGGTTTTACCATCGAAGGACAACAGGTGTTCTGGCTTCGCATCTCTGACAATCCTGACCAGGACGAACCGGAACCTGCAGTTTTTTACAACTCCCTGATCCACTCCCGCGAACCAGTATCGATGCAGCAGATGCTTTATTACATGTATTTCCTGCTCGAAAATTATTACTCTGATGCTAACATCCAGCGCCTGGTGGACAACACCGAGATGTATTTTGTCCCCTGCATCAATCCCGACGGTTATTTGCACAATCAGGCTACCAATCCTAATGGCGGCGGCATGTGGCGCAAAAACCGGCGGCGGATCAACAACAAGCCTGTTGGTGTGGATATAAACCGCAATTTTGGCTACAAATGGGGATACGATAATTATGGCTCCTCGGCTATTCACAGTAGTAGCACCTACCGGGGGGAAAGTCCTTTTTCGGAACCGGAGACTTGTATAATCCGCGATTTCGCCCTGCAACACTCCTTTAACATCGTGCTCAATTGTCACTCTTACGGCAATTATCTGTTACAACCTTTTGGCTATTCCAACACTGCCAATCCCGCCGATTGTGATTTGTTGCAGCACACCTCCGACCGGCTCACCGGCTGGAATAATTTTACCGGCGGATCTACCTCGCGTTTGCTTTATCTGGTGAATGGCGACGCCACCGATTGGTTTTACGCCGACACCACCAAACAGATGGCGCTAGCCTATACCGTGGAGATCGGTAACAATCTCGATGGCTTCTGGCCGTCGATGGCGCGCATCATTCCGCTTTGTGAGCAGATGGTGCAGGTTAATCTGGAGGCTGCCAGGATTGCCGGATCGTATGTGGAGGCGCACGATTTCTCACCGATGAATCTTTCTGAAAAGAATGGTTATTTAAAAATTGGTTTAAATCGCTCAGGATTGGAAGATGCTCCCGTAACACTTTCGATAAAACCATTGGGCGAAACGTTTGCTTCGACTGGCGCCGCCAAAGTCATCCCATCATTGCCATTGCACGAGCTGATGATCGATTCGATAAGTTATGCGCTAAAACCCGGATTGCTGACGGGACAAAAGTTGCAATATGTAATTACCATCCAAAATGAAAGATTTGTAACGCACGACACGATTACTAAATACACGGGCGAAGCGGAGCTAATCTTCTACGACAATTGCGACGATGCCAGCCATTGGATCAGCAATGCATGGATTTCCGATACACTGCATGCGCACTCAGCGCCGGGCAGCATCATCAGCAACAGTGGTTCGTATTATCCGGTAAATCAGGAGGCGCTGATCGTACTTGACAGAAATATTCCCGTTGCCGGAACTGACGCTCTATGGGTGCGTTTTTTTACAAAGTGGGATTTGGATGGCGGGCGCGATTTTGTGCGTTTTATTGTCTCAAGCGATGGCGGCACCAGTTGGGAGCCGCTTGCCGGACGCTATACTTTGCCAGCCTGGATCGACGGGGAGCAGATGCCCGTTTTTATGAATAAATGCAACAAGTGGGTGGAAGTGTGGATTTTGGTGCCGTTAAAAGATACCGCGCCGCTGCAGCTTGGGTTTTTGCTAACGAGCGATCACAAGATAAGCAAAGCAGGGTTTTGGTTTGATGATTTCCGTATCGAAGCCCTTAGAAATTCAGAGCAGCAGCTAATCACTATTCCTGAAGGCTGGTCGGGTATCAGCTGCTATTTGTATTCCGGCGCTCCGGAACTGCCCGAATTTTTTGGGGAGCATCTCGGTGAAGTTGTTTTCCTGGAGGATGAGCAGGATTTCTATCAGCCCGGCAACGGCAACAGCACGCTCTCGGCGTGGGATTCAGATTATGGCTATCTCATCAAAACAGCGGCGCCCTTTGTCCTTGAAGTGAAAGGACAAACAAAAAAAACCGGGTCGTATCTGCTTTCGGCCGGCTGGAGCCTGATGCCTGTATTTTCGGATACTGAAATAGCGGTAAATACGATCTTCAGCGAGCCGGCCTCCAGTATTGTGATGCTAAAAGAAGCTGCCGGAACACAGATTTATTGGCCGGCCAAAGGAATCGAAACTTTGCAGACCTTGCAGCCCGGCAAATCCTATTTTATCTTTTTGAATAATGAAGCGACGATTACATACTAGGGAGTTTTCGGGTTATCAGTTTGTTGGGTTATTGATATTATGACTTGTTAATTTTTTGTTTTTTTGCTTTTGGAAATTAATTATGAAATGAAGGAATTGTAAGCAACGATAAATTACCCAAAGCTGATGAATGCAAGAAGAGTTATGAGACGAAACTTTTTATTTTTAATAATCATTCTTTTGCCTGCCGGGCTTTTGGCACAGCAGGCAACCATTACAGGCACCATCACCGGGTTGCCGGATGCCGCCATCAAAATCACCGATTTTTACGGTAACGAAAACCGGTTGATCGATTCGGTGAGAACGGATGCCACGGGATCTTTTGGCGTTTCTTTTTCGCAACAGCAGCCTACAGGTCTTTATCGGCTGCGCTGGAACGACCGCGATTATCTCGATATTATTTACGATCAGCAGCCTGTGGTTTATAAAACTGACCTCAGCGCTTTGATTGATAGCCTTGTTTTTATTAAATCATTGCAAAACCAGCATTATTATCAATATCTCAATCTGCGCAATATGACGCAGTTTAAGCTGGAGCTGATAGAGCCGGTGCTGACCTATTATCCTGCCGACAGCACCGATTTTTATAATGCCGTACGCACCGAACATGAGGAAGTGCAGCAGCAACTGGCCGATCTTGTTGCTTCCATTCGCAACCAACACCCCGAAAGCTTTGCTGCCAGCCTGGTGCAGGCCGACTATATGCCGCCGATGCCCGAAACCTTGCAGCCAGAAGAACAGTTGCAATACCTGCGTGTTCACTTTTTTGATGCCGTCAATTTTGAAGACACTTCGCTGCTTTACAGCAATATCGTTTCTAATAAAATTCTTCAATATCTTTCTTTGTATCAAAATAACCGGCTCAACAAAGACCAGCTTGAGATTGAGTTTATCAAGGCTGTCGATCGCATCATGGCGGTTACCAGCGTCAACCAGATGATGTACGAATATGCGCTCGACTTTCTCATACGTGGATTTGAGAGTTATGGTTTTGATAAAGTAAATAATTACATTGCCGATCATATTTCTTTCGACGAAAGCTGCGTGAACAGTGAGCGCAAGGCAGCTCTTGAGAAAAAGGTGGAGCGTTTCAAAAAATTCGCCATCGGCGAAAAAGCACCCGACTTTACTGCGGCAACCCTCGACGGCAAAAAGATCACCTTGTCGGAAATGAAATCTGGTTACACGCTGCTTCTGTTCTGGGCGACGTGGTGCGCACATTGCCCGCAATTGGTAAAAGATATTGCCACCATTTACGAACCGGCACACAACAAAGGTCTCGAAATTGTCGCCGTTTCGATGGACGATAATCCCGAAAAACTGCAAAGATTTCTTAGCGAAGGAAATTTCCCGTGGATACAAATTGCCGACTATCAGAAATGGCAGGGGCCGCTGGTGCAGCAATACGATATTTACGCCACGCCCACCATGCTGTTGCTCTTCAGCGACCAGACCATCCTGGCGCGTCCGGTCAACTTCGATGAGCTGAAGAATGCGCTGTTTGAACGAAATATCCTGCACTAGCAAATTTCATCGACAATAAGATCGATTCTAATTTCCAACCTCTAACTTCAAAAATCATCAATAAAAAAAGGCTGTTGCAAATCAATGCAGCAGCCTTTTTTCAATTTATTCTAAAATTAAAAACCTAAACTTTCAATCTTTCTTTAAAGGGCAGGAAGGTCATAAAGTCGGCGTGGTGAACCACGTAGGCTTCGGTGGTGCGCTTTACGAGGTTGCCTTCGCCGGCGTGTGTGGCAATGATATGACAAACTTCGGGCGGACAGCCGCAGGCCTCGGCCAGCGAGACACCCGAAAACGGATGACGTAGATATTTGCCATAGCTTCCCTGCACTGCAGTTCCGCTGGCGTCGAGTTCATATTCGAGCAGCTTGCCCACATCGGCCAGGATGGCGCCGGAGATGACCACATCCATATCCACGGTAAGTTCGCCATTGTACATGCCGTTGATGGTGTTGCCGGCATCGCGGGCAATGTGCACCACCGAGCGTTTGTGCTCCATAAAACTTACCTTGAGGTCGGGGCCGCAAAGCAGCGTGAAGGGGATACGACGCAGGTCGTCGGCGGTTAGCACACTCTTTTCGAGTGCCAGCTCCCAGGTGCGGGCGGTTTGTTCGCGCAGCGTTTCGTCTTTAATCCATTCCAGCTCGGGCCACAGATCCAATATTTCTTTTTTCATTATTAAAAGCTTTTAAAGTTTTGCAATAATGGCGTCGGCCATCTGATGGGTAGAGGCAGCACCTTTTTCAATAACGTCGGCACGACCGGTCATCTTCATCATATCATAAGTACGCACCTTGCCTTCGGCGATAACTTCGGCTACTGCTTTGCGGATACGTTCAGCCATTTTCTTTTCGCCAACAAAGTCAAGCATCATGCAAGTCGATTCGATCATGGCGATGGGGTTGACGATGGATACGGGATAGTCGGCATATTTGGGCGCCGATCCGTGGGTAGGCTCAAACAGGCCGATGCCGCTGTCGGGGTTGAACTGCGCGGAACAGGCAAAGCCCAGTCCGCCGATGAGGCCTGCAAAACCGTCGGAAGCGATGTCGCCAAACATGTTGCCGGCCACGATCACACCGTATTTTTCGGGATTTTTGGTGAGCCACATCATCTGTGCGTCGATGTTGGTGTTCCAAAGTTCGATGCCGGGATAGTCGGCTTTTTGAATCTCTTTGGCCAATTTATACATCATGCCGGAAGTTTCGCGGATGACGTTGGGCTTTTCGGCAAGTGTCACGGATTTGTAGCCGTAGTTTTTGGCATGCTCAAAAGCGGCGCGCAGAATGCGTTCGGTATGTTTCCGGGAGAAGATACGCGTAGAGATGGAAATCTCAGCTTTTGGATGCATGCCGAAGTTCTTCTTAAACTTGGTATGTGTAAGCATAGCTTCATAAACTTGCTGTGGAGGGTCGCTCCATTCCACGCCGCCATAAAGGCCTTCGGTGTTTTGACGGAAGATCACCACATCTACTTCCGGTTCTTCGATGGTACCACCTGCGCCACGGCGGATAAAGTTGAGCGGGTTGCCTTTGTAAGTATGGCAGGGCCGCACACAGATGTCGAGGCCAAAGTGCTGGCGCAGTCCTACAATTGGGCTAGCATACACAAGACCTTTTTCTTTGAGTTCGGGTTTTAGTTCGTCGAAGGCAGCATCTTTGGGCTTGGAGGTGATGGCGCCAAAGAGTCCGATTTTGTGTTTTTCGAGCAGTTGGAGAGTGCGGTCGGGCAGCGGGTTGCCTTCGTTGCACCAAAAATCCCAGCCGATGTCACCGTGTACGTATTCGGCTTCAAAGCCCGCGGCATCCAGCACGCGGATGGCTTCTTCCAAAACAACTTTTCCAATGCCGTCGCCGGGCATCGTTACAATTTTTCGTTTTCCCATAGCAGATTCTCTTTTCGTTTATCAATTATTAAAAATAAAGTTTGTCTTCATTTTGATGAATGGTGCAAAATTAGGAACTTCTTTGGTACCTGAGGACCCAGCCTTTGATTTTTAATAATTTCTCTCCAATTGGAGGATTTATTGCGGAACGTGTTCCATTAAATAGCAGTACAAAAGCAATTGATAATAAACTACTTTTGACGCCATTATGAACCGGAAATCTGCAACACATCAACCCGCCAAAAGCCGCTCAAGCACGCACAAGCTGCTGATGTTTCTGTACATCTTTTCCTTTTTTTAAGATTGCATCCTTCCCTTACGGAATCTTCTTCTTGTTTCTCTTTTCTTCTTTTTTAAAAAATAATTTTGACTTGTTCCATGGAAGCGTTGTACTCATATTTCAATCAGCTGTTATCAACACAAAAAAAGGCTTTTGCCTCCTGGCCGCAGTTGCGGTGGCTCAATGCCTGGGAAAATACCGCATTAGGCGATCGTCGCCAGAGTCTTTTGCAGGACGAGCGTCACGGATGGTTATTTAAAAACACCAAACCCTTTCACAAGCACATTTCCAAAGGATGCATGCAATGCGGGCTTGGTCGCTGGAGCTGTTTGTTTATCACCAACAAGTGCAACGGCGGTTGTTTCTACTGTCCGTCGGCGCAAGTGACCGACACGGTGCCATCGTCGCAGATGCTCACCTTCGACACGCCGGAGGCTTACGCCGAATATGTGCGATGGATGAACTTTGCCGGGGTGAGCTTTAGCGGAGGCGAGCCGCTGCTTTACTTTGAACGTACATTGTCTTACCTCCAAAGCGTTCGCCGGCATTGCGATGCTTCCGTTTACATCTGGCTTTACACAAATGGCATTGCCGGAAATACCGACATGTACCGGCGACTGGCAGCCGAAGGTCTCGACGAGATACGCTTTGATATTGGCGCCACCGCCAACAGCCTGGAAAATGTGAAGCAGGCCTGCGGCATCATTCCCAACATCACCATCGAAATACCGGCAGTGCCCGAAGACGTCGAAACGCTGAAAGCCTTGCTTCCGCAAATGATTGATCTGGGAATTACCAACCTAAACCTGCATCAGATGCGATTGACGCAACATAATGTAAAACATTTGGCCAAAAGAAATTATACTTTTGTGGCTGCCGAACGACCTGTTGTGCTGGAGTCAGAAATGGCGGCGTTGGAAATATTGGATTTTACCCACAGCCTGGATTGGAATATCGGCATCAACTATTGTGCTTTTGATTATAAAAACAGATTTCAAAAGGCCGGCTATCGGCACATGTTGGCCGAAAGATTTGCGGAAGCCGGAGAGACGATAACAGAAAATGGATACATCAGAAAATATAATGAACAAGCGTTGAGTTATGAAAATATTTTGCTGACCGACGATCAGCGCCTGGTGGCAAATCATTTGAAAACAATCACATTAAAACATAAAGTTTATTCATTGATGAGGACAGAATCGGTAAGTGTCGACATAGAAACAGAAGCGCAGGTAGAAATAACCGCTCTGATGGAGCAACGCCCGGCGCAGCCTCCGGAGCAGCAGCACCTGTTTGAGATATGGCGACACGAATACATCGAGGAAGGTCTTCGGAATTATTTTTAAATAATGGACAGAAAATTCAAACGTGCCGAAATCGACGATTTGCCCTTTTTGGAAAAAGTAGAAGAGGCATGTTTCCCCACATTTCAACAGACTTCGCGACGGATGCTCCGACTGGGCATCACCAGCCTCTTTCAGGACGTGCTGATTTGTCGCATCAAAATTAAAAATCAATGGACCGAAGTGGGATCGCTGGTGATGCATCTGCACAAGCACACCCTGCGCCTTTATTCCATTGGTGTGCTACCCGAATACCGCGGCATGAACCTGGGCAAGATGATGCTGACATACTGCATCGATCTGGCGCGCGGCAAAGGTTTCGAGAAAGTTACACTCGAAGCTTACGCCGGCGATGAGATGCTGATAGCCTGGTACGAGAGTTTTGGTTTTAAAATTGCCGGACATCTGAGCGATTATTACGAAAAAGGCAAGGACGCCGTAAAAATGAACTACCAGCTAAAGGTGGTGAAAGAAAAAACCACCCGCGAAAATATCGTGGTGGTGGACAGCGTGCGCAACTTCCGCCCTGACATCGAAAATGTGAAAGTGGTCTCGGCCAAAAAGTACATCTCCGATCAGAAATACCAGGAGCTGAAGAATGCCCGGGTATTCAACCTTTGTAACTCCTATCGCTACCAAAGCATGGGATATTATGTTTCGCTGCTGGCTTCGGCGCGCGACCACCGCGTGATACCCAGCGTGGCCACCATCGGCGACTACCGCAATATCTCCATTATCAAAAGCATTTCTACGGAGGTAGATGATCTGATACAAAAATCGCTCAACGGGCTGGAGCAAACGAGGCTGTCGATTGTGTTGTACTTTGGGTACACCCTAAATGAGAAATACAAACTGCTGGCCGGACGACTTTACAAACTTTTCGAGACGCCCATCCTGCAAATTAGCTTTACCAAAAGCGACAAATGGTACATCCAGAAGGTAACGCCCATGGGCATCAATAAACTCGACGACGCCGACAAAGAGCAGCTTTACGAGTTTATGCAGGAGTTTTTTGCGCGAAAGCGCTTTGCGATCCCCAGGTTGAAAAACTACAAATACGACCTGGCCATTTTGGTGAATCCTGATGAGAAGAATCCTCCATCTGACGCGCGGGCACTCGAGAAGTTTAAGGCTGTGGCCGACAAACGCGGGTTTTATACCGAATTTATCACGCGCGAAGACCTGAACCGATTGAGTGAGTTCGACGCACTTTTTATTCGCGAAACCACCAATGTGAACAACTACACCTACAGCTTTTCGCGCATGGCCTACAGCGAAGGCCTTGTGGTGATTGACGATCCGTGGTCGATCCTCAGGTGTTCTAACAAAATTTATCTCTACGAGCGGATGGCGCTCAACAAGATAAAAATGCCTTACTCCAAAGTGATCAGCAAGTGGGGCTTCAAAAGTAACTCGATGGCCGGGCTTAAGTTCCCGATGGTACTCAAGCAGCCCGATGGCTCTTTTTCGCTTGGCGTAACCAAGGTGGAAAACCATGAAGATATGAACGAGCAACTGAAGGAGCTTTTCAAAAATTCAGAGCTTATCATCGCACAGTCGTTTATGCCCAGCGAATACGACTGGCGCATTGGCATACTGGATCACCAGGTACTTTTTGGGTGCAAATATTATATGGCCAAAGGACATTGGCAAATTTACAACTGGAAAGGCAAAGCCGCCGACCAGGAAGGCAACTTCGAAACGGTGCCGCTGCATCTGATACCACCCAAAATCATCAAGACGGCGCTGAAGGCTTCGGCGCTCATCGGCGACGGACTTTATGGCGTAGACCTGAAGGAGGTGAACGGCGAAGTTTATCTCATCGAGGTAAACGACAATCCCAACATCGACGCGGGCGTGGAAGACAAGCTGCTCAAAGACGATCTCTACCGCCGCATCGTCGATTCGCTTTTCAACCGCATCGAACTCTCGCGCAACATGTCCAAATTTATCGCCGCCGACCCGGTGTAAAGGCCGATGGGGATAGAGAATTAGCACAAGCTATTGTTAAAAAATGAATTAGCAAAACAGTTATCACTACTATCCTTTTAATAAAGTAGCGAAAACCGGGTTCGGCCAAAAACCATATTTTTGCATGCTTTTAAAGGAAACGTCATTCAACTAAATTTCAACTATGGAAACTAAAGAATTAAAAAAGCCTAACTATATTTTCGAAACGAGCTGGGAAATCTGCAACATGATCGGTGGCATCTACACGGTGCTGTCGACCAAAGCGCCTCTGCTGCAACATGAATATGGCGACCACTACATTACCATTGGACCGGACGTATGGAAAGAAACGCGCGCCAACCCCGATTTTATCGAAGACCACGAACTACTGGCCGAGTGGCGTGAGGCTGCCGCCGACGAAGGTCTGCATTTCAGGGTGGGCAGATGGAACATCCCCTCCCACCCTATCGCTCTGCTGGTGGACTTTACAGGCCTTTTCCCGGAAAAAGACATCATCTTTTCCAGGTTGTGGGAAAAATACAAAGTCGACTCCATCAGCGGCGGCTGGGATTACGCAGAGCCGGCAATGTTTGGCTATGCCGTGGGAAGAGTGATAGAGAATTTTTACAAATACAATCTTTCGTTCAGCGACCGTGTGGTAGCACATTTTCATGAATGGATGACGGGAACGGGGGTACTTTATCTCAACGAGTTTGTGCCTCAGGTTGCCACCATTTTTACTACACACGCCACCACCATCGGGCGCGCCATTTCCGGAAACGGCCTGCCTTTGTATGGTAAGATGGATCAATACAACGGCGAAGATATGGCCCGTCGTTTTGGAATGATTTCGCGCTTTTCGCTGGAACAGAAAACTGCACAAAACGCCGACGCCTTCACAGTGGTGAGCAATACCACCGCCCGCGAAGCCGATAAACTGCTTAAAAAAGCGGTTGACGTTGTTACACCCAATGGCTTTTCAAAGTCGATGATACTCGACGAAAAACCTGCAACAGAGAAACGCGAAAAAGCACGTGCAAAACTTTTCCAGGTTGCCGATGCACTTTTTAATCAAAAAGTACCCCGCGACACATTTATCACCCTCACCAGCGGTCGTTACGAATTTCGCAACAAAGGCATCAATCTTTTCATTGAAGCCATCGGACAACTGGCGCAGCAACATCCCGATAAGGAAATTTTAGCTTTTGTAAAAATTCCCGGAAATCAAAGCGGCCCGCGTGCTGAGCTAAAAAAACGCATGGAAAATCCGGATTTTGATCATCCCACCTCCGGCGAATTACTGACGCATGACTTATACGAAATAGATCAGGACGCCATCCTGAAAGAGATCAAAAAAGTTGGTCTTAAAAATCAGCCCGGCGACAAGGTGCGCGTCATCTTCGTGCCCGCCTACCTCAACGGGCATGATGGCATTTTCGATTTGAGTTATTACACACTTCTTACCGGCTGCGACTTTACGGTATTTCCATCCTACTACGAACCTTGGGGATATACTCCGCTGGAGAGCGTTGCCTTCCGTGTGCCAACACTTACCACCGAGCAGGCTGGCTTTGGCCAATGGGTAAAAAGCTCATTCAAAGACAAACACCCCGGCGTAGTGGTGGCCAACCGAACTGACGACAATGATGCCGAAATGGTGGTGCAAATCACCGAATCGATACTGCACTATGCCGGCATGGATAAAAACCAAATGCTTGCAGCACGCGAGAATGCTGCGCAAGTAGCAATGGCCGCTCAATGGGAAAACTTTATCGACTTCTATCGCCAGGCGTATTCTATTGCACTCGAAAAAGTAGCCGGACGCACAAAAACTTTCCCGACAAGTATTATCAAGGGCACAAAGAAAAAACTCACCGAAGCTCCAAGCAAAGACATGCCGATATGGAAGCGGGTGACTATAGAACCCAGTATTCCCGAAAAGCTCAAAGGCTTGCAGGAGCTTTCGCGCAACATGTGGTGGTCGTGGAATTACAAAGCTACTGAGCTGTTCGAATCCATCAACCCGCCCCTTTGGAAAGAATTTAGCCAAAACCCCATTGCCCTGCTCGACACGCTAAACATTTATGAGTGGGAGAAGCTGGAGAAAAATAAGGACTTTATTAAACGCTACCATGAAACTTACGACAAGTTCAAGAAATATCTGGATGAATCCAAAAATAAACCCTCCAAACAAATCGCCTATTTCAGCATGGAATATGGCCTGCACCAGTCACTGAAACTCTATTCGGGCGGTCTGGGAATTCTGGCAGGCGACTACCTTAAAGAATGCAGCGACTCCAACGAGAATTTGGTAGGCGTTGGGCTGCTGTATCGTTTTGGCTATTTCCAGCAAAGCATCTCCTTGTTTGGTGATCAGGTGGCGGAATATCAGACACAGAAGTTTTCGAAGTTGCCCGTGCAAAAAGTTATGGATACGGATGGCGACCAACTGACAATAAAAATCGGGCTGCCGGGTCGGGTGCTTTTTGCGCGCGTATGGCGGTGCGACGTAGGTCGTATCCCTCTGATTTTGCTCGACACCGACTTTGAGAAAAACGCTGATTTTGACCGCTCGATTACGCATCAGCTTTACGGCGGTGATCTGGAAAACCGGCTCAAACAGGAAATACTGCTTGGCGTAGGTGGCATACGAGTCTTGAAAGCTATGGGGATAGAACCTGACATATACCACAGCAATGAGGGGCACTCTGCTTTTATCGGACTCGAGAGGCTGCGATATCTTATTCAGGCCGAAAAACTCGACTTCAACAAAGCCCTCGAAGTAGTGCGTTCTTCTACGTTGTTTACAACTCATACTCCCGTACCGGCAGGACACGATTATTTTAGCGAAGACCTCCTGCGTACCTACTTTCCACACTACCCCGACCGGCTCAATATTTCGTGGAACGACATGATGAATCTGGGCAAGTTTCACCCCAACAGTCCGCACGAGATGTTTTCGATGAGTGTGCTGGCGGCGCGCCTGTCGCAGGAGATCAACGGTGTAAGCCGCATCCACGGGCGTGTATCGAAAACGATGTTTGCGCCACTTTTTGAAGGGTATTTTCCCGAAGAAAACCAAATTGGGTACGTTACCAACGGCGTGCATCTACCCACCTGGGCCGCCAAGCCCTGGAAAACGGTCTATAAAAAAGAATTTGGTGAAGACTACAAAAACAATCAGCTCAACTTCGATATGTGGAAACGCATACAGAAGGTGGATGATGCTGAGATATGGAAAACGCGCAAGCAGCTCAAAAAAGAGCTGATCGAATACATCTGCGATCGTCTGGGTAGCGACATGACCAAACGTCAGGAAAATCCAAAGCTGGTGATCAACACCATAGAAGCCATAAAAGACAATGCGCTGACAATAGGGTTTGCCCGCCGTTTTGCAACTTACAAACGCGCCAAGCTTCTATTCTCCAATCTGGATCGTTTGGCTCGCCTTGTTAACGCTACCGGACGCCCAATGCTGTTTATCTACGCCGGAAAAGCCCATCCGCGCGATACTATGGGACAGGAGCTTATCAAAAGAATTATCGAGATCAGCAAAACGCCCAACTTTATCGGAAAAGTCATTTTTATCGAAAATTACGATATCGATCTGGCGCAAAAACTTATCCCCGGTGTCGATATCTGGCTCAATACACCTACCCGACCACTGGAAGCTTCCGGAACGAGTGGAATAAAAGCCGTCATGAATGGCGTAGTCAATTTCTCGGTACTCGACGGCTGGTGGGCCGAAGGATATCAGCCCAATGCAGGCTTTGCCGTCTCCGAAGCCCGCACCTATGCCAACCAGCAGTTTCAGGACGAACTCGACGCCGAAATCATCTACAACCTCTTTGAAGAAGAAATCGTTCCGTTGTATTTCGATGTAAACGAGCAGGGAATTCCCACACGATGGATTCAGCATATCAAAAACACCATCTCGGAGATTGCCCCCAACTTTACCATGAAACGAATGCTCGAAGATTATCACACAAAATTTTATGATAAACTCATCGACCGTGCCAAAACCATGAATCGCGACAACTACAAGCTGGCAGGCGAATATGCCGCCTGGAAGCAGGAAATGACCAACAAATGGCCGCATCTGCGTCTCGAAAAACTAATGGTACCCGATTCCAGCACACAAGCGCTCACCATCGCGGATGATTTTTCGACAGAAGTCGTCATCTACACCAACGGCATAAAAGCTGAACACCTGGGTGTAGAAGTGCTCTTTGGCAAAAAATCGGAAGGGAAAATCAGCAAAATACTTTTCAGCAAAGAGATGCCGCTGGTAGAGGTAAAAGACCAAATGGCGCGTTTTGCTACTGATATTCATGCTTTCAAAGCGGGCACCTACAACTATTCTTTCCGCATCTTCCCGAAGCATGAGCTTATGCCCCACCGTCAGGATTTCTGCCTGCAGAAGTGGGTGTAGAGAAATAGTTTTTTATCAATAACCAATAAAAGATGCCGGAATGTTTTTCCGGCATCTTTTGCTTTCTGAATATCATTGACGAAAATTTGTCATTTAATCATAAGGGGTTACCACACAAAACGCCATCCGATTCTCTCACTTTCGGAAAGTCATTTATCTGCTATCTTTGCCCTGCTGCAACTGCAATAAAAACAAGCATTAGCAGTTATTATTTTTTAAAAATTAGTGTCTTTTATTCATAAAGAAAAGGATATGACGGCTCCTGGTCATCAAAAGAATGTATGCGGATAACAACGTTTTTGAAAAGCAAAATTTTTCTTAAAAATCTGGCCATAGCTGTGGTAGCTTTGGCGCTGCTGCTGTGGATTGCCATGATGAGCATCAATTTATACACACGTCACGGTGAGAATATCCGGGTACCGATGTTTACCGGCTTACATGCCGCACAGCTTGCAGAGCATAATCAGGCCAACGATTTTGAATTTATCATCGTCGACTCCATTTACGACGACAAATATCACAAAGGAGAAGTTGTGCTGCAAAATCCCTATCCCGGCGCCACCGTAAAACGTGGACGCAAAATTTATGTCACGATCGTTGCCAGCGCTCCCGAAATGGTGAAGATGCCCAACCTTAGGGATTTGTCGCTGCGCCAGGCCGTAAACCAACTCAAGATTGCCGGTTTGCAGGCAGGCACCCTCACCTATGAAATCAACTTTGCCCGTAACGCCGTGCTGGATCAGCAGCTCAACGACACCACCGTCGTCCCCGGCACCGAGGTGATGAAAGGCACACACATCGACCTGACGCTGGGCACCGGCCTGAACAATGAAAAAACCATCGTGCCGTTTTTACTTGGTATGACTTTGCAGCAAGCATCCGAGGCTATCCTCAACGCTTCGCTTAATATGGGTAGAATAAAATATTTTGACGGCAGCAGCAACGATCCCATGCGTGTTTATGCGCAACATCCCGACTGGCGGGAAACGGAATGGGTTGATATGGGCACACCGATGGAGCTGTGGCTGCGCTCAGATGAATTTTACGATTTCGATTCGCTTGTGCAATCGATAAATGATCCTCCAGAAGAAATCGACGAAATCATTAATCAAGAGGAAGAACCAACAGAATGAAGTATTTTTTTATTTCGATATTAATATGTCTTTTAGCGGTTAATCTGCCGGCACAGGAAATCCTGACAGGATTACCTGTTAATCCTATCATAAAGCAGGCACCACCGCAACAACAAAAGGCTTTTGAACAAAACTTTTTGAAATCTTCCAAACTGGAAATTCCACAACCTGTGACGCTGCCATTTTTCGACGACTTCAAGCAGCCGGGCATTTTTCCGGACACCGCACGGTGGATGAACAATGACGTCTATATCAACAGCGACTTCGCCTTGTTTCCTCCTTCGTGGGGTGCAGCCACCTTCGATGCCATCGACAGCAAGGGCAACATTTATGGCAACGCCAATCCATTGCAATTCAAAGCTGACCAACTCATCTCCCGCCCCATCCGACTCGACTCTATTTTTTCGCCATCGAAAAAAGCTCTTTCACCGGCCGATTCGATTTATCTGAGTTTTTATTACCAGCCTGAAGGAATTGGTAACGATCCGCAGCCTCAGGATTCGCTGGTGCTCCACTTTGGCTACTATACCGGCAACACCGCCTACAGTCGTATAGATTCTATTACGGTTCCAATGGATATTTATAATGTCGACACCATCTTTCCCGGCGACACTTTGTTTTCGCCGTGCGACTTTTCCTGGGGAACACGCATCCTCGACACACTCTTTCGTGGCGACATGGTGACGCTGCCATGCGATTCGGTATTTATTCCGGAAACTCGCTGGCAGCCGGTTTGGGGGGTTCCGGGCTCTACGCTTGAGGAGTTCCGTGCCGCAAACGATTCGCAATATTTCAAACAGGTTTTTATCCCAATCATCGATTCGATATGGTTTAGAAACGACTTTCAGTTCAGACTGATGAACTACGCCAGCATTGCCAGCGACAACCTGCAGAGCTGGCAGAGCAACTGCGACTACTGGAATGTTGATTATATCGTGCTGGATCGCAACCGCCGCCGCCTCGACACCACGCACCGTGATGTTACCTTTTCGCAGCGGGCACCTTCATTTCTCAAAGAGTTTCAAAGAATGCCTTTTTATCAATACAGCAATGATCCGGGGGAAGCCATGAAAACTGTTTTTGAAATGTATGTCAGTAACCTCGACAACGGTAACCAGACAGTGAAATACATGTACGAAGTTTTTAATGATTTGGGACAACTCGAATTTGACAAAGATCAAGGCAGCGGCGACTTGCAGCCTTTCAATATTAGCGGCTTTTCTAACTACGCCAACTTCGCCTACCCACCGGTTAACGGTGTTTATCCGCCTTTCGGCAATCGCGACAGTATCTATTTCGACATCCGGCACTACCTGCAGGGCGACCTTGTACTCGGACTTGGCGACACGATGACTTTTCGCCAGAAGTTTTATAACTACTACGCTTACGACGATGGTACCGCCGAATTTGGCTATGGACTTACCCCTGCCGGTTCACAGCTCGCCTACCAGTTTCAGCTAAACCGGCGCGACACATTGCGTGCTATCGATTTTTATTTTAATAAAACACTGAGTGGTTCCAACCAGCAGTTTTTCACTTTGACGGTATGGAACGACCTGAATGGCAAGCCCGGCGACATCATCTACGCCAAAGAGCGACGTAAGCCACAATTTAGCGACAGCCTCTATCAATTTTACCGGGTCCCTCTGGATGAGCCGCTGCCGGTGCAAGGGACCATTTATGTGGGATGGATTCAAAACACAACGCACAATCTCAACGTAGGATTTGATGCTAATAACGACGTGAGCCACCGCATTTTTTACAACACCACCGGAACCTGGACCCGCTCCAGCTACAAGGGAGCGCTGATGATACGGCCTGTGCTTGGAAAATCTCCCGCCACCCAACCAGACAGCAAATCATCACCCATCGAACTCTTTCGCCTCACCCCTAACCCAAGCTACGACGGACAAATCAGCTTTAAATTCCTGAACTACCCCAACCAAACCAGTGAACCTGGATTTGTCTCACCACAGGAAGATGAGCTTTCGCGGATAAAGGTGCTGGTGTACAATCTGATGGGGCAGCGTGTGTACGACGGGCAATACCAACCCACAATCAATCTCTCTCATTTGTACAACGGAATTTATATCGTACGACTAATCGATCCTGTAAAAGGACGCGACATGTCGGAAAAGTTGCAGATTCTTAGATAGAATTTCCTGATTGCAAATGGTATGAAGATCTAAATCATACAATGCAAATAAAATCCCCATGCTGAACAAGTGGGTTAAAGGGTAAATCTATTCGATAAAAGATTTTAATTCTAAAACAGATACTACATAATTATGCGCGACATTACCCCCGCCTCCGACGCCGAACAGGAAGATCAGGAAGAACTTTTTGAGCATTATCGAATCGTTTCCGACCCGGGGCAAGGCGCTATGCGGCTGGATAAATTCCTCTTTAACCGCCTGGAAAACATCTCGCGCAACAAAATTCAGAACGCCGCCAGAGCCGGCAATATCCTGGTAAACGACCTACCACAAAAACCCAATTATAAAATTCGTCCTAACGACGTAATCAGTATCGTGTTGCCACAGCCGGTGCAGGACTTTGAGCTTATCGCCGAAGATATTCCCATCGAAATTGTATATGAAGACGCCGACGTGCTGGTGGTAAACAAAGCTGCCGGCATGGTGGTGCATCCCGGTCACGGCAACTACACCGGCACCCTGCTCAATGCGCTGGCATATTATTTCAAAGATCAGCCCGACGTGTTGCCGGCGCTGGTGCATCGCATCGACAAAGATACTTCCGGGCTGCTACTGGTAGGAAAAAATGAGCTGGCGCAAACGATCCTGGGCAAACAGTTTTTCGATCACGACATCCACCGCGAATATCTGGCGCTGGTGTGGGGCGATTTTGATGAAGACCAGGGAACCATCACCGGCAATATCGGTCGAAACCCCGACAACCGCCTGCAAATGTTTGTTTTTGACGACGAAACTCAAGGGAAGCCGGCCATCACGCATTACCAGGTGATAGAGCGCTTTGGTTACGTCACCTTGCTGAGCTGCCGATTAGAGACAGGCCGCACGCACCAGATCAGAGCGCACATGAGATATATAGGCCACCCAATCTTTAATGACGAACGCTATGGCGGCGACAAAATTCTGAAAGGAACCACCTTTACAAAGTACAAACAGTTTGTCGAAAACTGCCGCCAGATGCTGCCTCGACAAGCACTGCACGCACATTCGTTGGGATTTGAACACCCAATCTCCCTCCGCATGATGCATTTCGAATCTGATTTACCGACCGACATGCAGCAAACCATCGACAAATGGCGCCATTATGCGAAGCACATGGCGGAGGAAAGGGATTAAAAGCTTTCTTTCAAATCAATTTCATTGCGCAAAGCCCTAAACAAAATTACCCAACCTCAAGTAGCCGGTGTAATCAGGGCAAATAAATTTTCAATAAAAAAATTCCTAACCACTGTAAAACAAAAAAGCCCGCTTCTTTTGAAGCAGGCTTTTTCTACTTAAAGTATTAAGAAAGACGATTACGCAACTTTAACGTTGATTGCGTTCAATCCTTTTTTACCTTCTGTAATGTCAAACTCGACAGCGTCGCCTTCCTGAATTTCGTCAACCAGGCCGGTAGCGTGTACAAAGTATTCTTTTTTCGAGTCGTCCTCGACAATAAATCCAAAACCTTTGGATTCATTGAAAAATTTCACTGTTCCTTTTCTCATTGTAATAATTGTAATGTAATGGTAATTGTATTGAATTAATTTATAAACGGCAAAAGTATATTTTAATTGAATACAACAAGTAGTTATTTTATTTTATTTTTTCGAAAAGTTAGGTATTGACAACAAAAGTTCAAGAATCACCAACTCCAGCCTTCAGGCTAAGGATAAACGGTGTAAAACAAAAGGACTTTAGCCCAAATATTTATTTACACGACGGATCCAACAACCGGAACATTACCAATCAAAACTCAAAAGCCTGTGTGGTTTATGACTTCGTGATGTACGATTTGTTTTTTTAATTGATATGAAATCCCTGTCGCTGCATTTCGCAAGCGGTAAGTTGCACATATTCATCTGCCAATAGCGGATAATCCCAGCATCCAAGCGCATGGAAAACATCTCCACCAAATCCTTTTTTAAACTGATAAAGTCCGTTCATAGGATGCGCCGGATCGGCGCCGGGCGACACGCCGAACATATCATACTCCGTGCAGCCATGTTTCTGTGCCATTTTTATGGCATACCATTGCAGCGCATAGGTTGGCATCAGGTTGCGATGCTCCGACGAGGAAGCGCCGTATAAATAGGAACAGCGTCGACCCGACATAACCAGAAACATAGCGGCCAGCGGAATCCCGTTAAATTCGGCTATCAGCAATTTCACCTTTACTGAATCATTGTCGGGATGCGTAGAAAGTACGGTTTTGAAATAATCGATATCGTTGAGGAAAATGCCGTTGCGACGCGCAGTTTCCTGATAGAGCTTATTCCAAATCTCTATCTCATCGACACCTGCCGTGCGCACCTGCACGCCTTTACGCGCCGAAAGCCTAATGTTGTAGCGTGTCTTTGGTTTCATTGCGCCAAGCAACTGATCGGTTTGCTTTTTTAAATTTAGAAAAATGGTATTGCTGGGAAGAATGTTGGAAGGTGCTTTTCGCAGATTCCAGTTTACAGTGTTGTAGTTGAGTCGCATCTCCTGAATGCGACTGTCGGGCGTCCCCAGCCAGGCTCCTCTTTCATCAAAAAATGATTCCTCAGTAGCCCAGGGCGATTCCCAGAGCAGATCGTAACGAATCATGATGCACGAAACAGGCAAATAAGGCCGCAGACTCTCCGAGAGTTCTTCGAGGAAAGCCCCCTGATTTTCAGCCAGCGGCTCCAGCTCCGGCCCGTAAGGCACATAAGCATAGGTGTGTTTGCTGTCGATGGGTTGAAGTATCACCAGCAAATCTGAAAGCACTGAGGCAGATGCAGCGACAGCATCATTTGTTTCATCTTGTGGTAATTTATAATCGAGCGCCAGGGTTTGGTAGCCCATATTTTTCTTTACATCCGACCAATAGGCTGTTTGGTGTAAAATAGGTGTGTCGAACAGGTATTCGGTATCTTTTTGAAAAACCTCACTAATCATGCTCTTGCCCTTAACTGGTGAAACATTTCATTTCTGTTGTTAGACAGGCAAATATAGAATTAAGGGCACTATTTCCGGGAATCGCAACATTTTGTAATACGCAGGGCGTGAGACGCAAGGCGCAAAGAGCAAGGCGCGGAGCCTGCCAACTGAGATTACTTTTCGTCCCAAAGACTGTCGGAGGTGTAAGGCGCACCTTTCATGTACCAAAAGCTTCCGGTGACGTAGCGGAAATGCCGGTCGAGACGAGCAGTTTTTTCCATCTCATCAGCGGTAAGCTCAAAGTCGATGGCTTTTAGGTTTTCGATGAGGCGCTCTTTGTGCACCGATTTGGGAATAACAATAGTGCCACGCGCCACCGCCCAGTTGATGAGCACCTGTGCCGGTGTCATGCCGTGGTTATTGGCCACCTCATTGATAACAGGGTTTTCGAGCAGGCTGGGTTCGTTGTCGCCTTTCATCGACGGGTGCCGGTCGCGCGAACCAAGCGGCGCATAAGCTGTCAGAAGAATATCGTTATGGTGGCACCATTGGAGCATCTTTTCCTGTTGCAGGTAGGGATGCAGCTCTATCTGGTTGAGTTCGGGTTTTACGTTGGCCTTGCCGGTAATTATTTTGAGTTTTTCGAGGCTAAAATTGGATACGCCAATGTGACGCGCCAGCCCATTTTTCTGAGCCTGCTCCATGCCGCGCCAGGTTTCACTTAGCGGCAGCTCGTCGGGTGCGAAAATATCTTCGCCCTTGTCGGGAAAAACCACACCATTTTTGAGCGCCACCGGCCAATGGATCAGATAGAGATCGAGATAATCGAGCTGCAGATCGATAAGTGTCGATTTGAGCGCAGGCAGCACCTGATCGGCACGATGAGCATTGTTCCAAAGTTTGGAAGTGATAAAAAGTTCGTGACGACGCACAATACCTGAGCTAAAAAGATGATCGAGCGCCAGACCAATTTCGCGTTCGTTGCCGTAGACAGGTGCACAATCGATGTGACGGTAGCCGGCTTTTACAGCATCTATCACTGCCTGATACACGTCGCCAGGCTCCGACTTCCAGGTGCCAAGTCCCACCATCGGGATGGTGTCGTTGTTTTTGAATACCAGTGTTTTCATGATGTTTTGTCTTTATTACAAATATGATAAAGTGAGGTTTTTATTGATACTCCTTTAACACCTGCAACGCCTTAAAGTTTTTCGGTATCAGATGCTTGCGATGCTACGAGTGGTATTTTGCGAAGTTTTTTTGTCACGTAAATTACCGCAAAAATCGCTGCTGTCCAGTTGATGGCAACAAGTCCCCACCAGATGGCCGTTAGCTCCAGCTTCATCACCCACGAAAAAATCCCAAAAAGCGTAATGGGCATCACCACCTGCCTAAACAAACCTATCCACACAGCAAACATTGGTTTTTTCATACCCTGCAGCGCGGCCACGGAAACATTCAGCAGCACATAGCTATAAAACATCATCACAGCAATTTTGAGATAAGTGGCGCCAATGCCAATCACGGGTGGGTCGACGGTAAAAAACTTCATAAGCAGGTCGCTGAGCAGAAATACCCAAACCATACCGGCGCCCATAATGATAGCACCATATTTTAAACTTTTGCGATAAGCTTCATGAACTCGTTCGTAATGACCAGCGCCGAAATTTTGTCCGACGATGGCCAACACCGCTATGTTGAGGCCGATGGTAGGCAAGAGCGCAATCTGCTCGATGCGGGTGGCAATACCATAAGCTGCGACAGTGTCGTTGCCGTAGCCGCTGATAAACCAGGTGATGATAAAAATTCCGATGGCAACGGTCATCATGTTGAGGCTGGCAGGAAATCCCTGCTGGGCAATTTCTTTGAAATATTCCTTTCGCGGGATGAAATAACGGGGCCTGATACGAATAAAAAGTTCGGTACGGCTCACGCGGTAACCCATATAGATGAGGCCGGCGGCTTGTATGAGTACGGTAGAGAGCGCAATGCCCTGAATACCCATTGCCGGAAACGGCCCCCAGCCAAACAATAGCAGCGGGTCGAACCCAATATTGAGGATACTTCCAACTACCAAAACATTGCGATACGAGCGGGCATCGCCACGTGACGACAAAATTCCATTGAGGATGCCGTTGAGCAAAAAGGTGACAGTCGAAATCAGAATCACATTCATGTAGTCGAGCGCAAGTTGCAGGTATTCGCCGGTGGCATTCATAAATCTAAAAAGATAAGGTACCACCAGATAGCCAACCACACTCAGCAGCAGCGAGAGCAGAAAGCCAAAGGTAATGGCCTGTCGTGCAAACATGCGCGCCTTCTGTAGATTACGCCGTCCAAGCGCGTTGGCGATCAAGGCGGTGGTACCGGTGCCGATGCCCATGCCCACCGACAGGATGATGAAAAACACCGGGAACGAGATGGCCAGCCCGGCCTGCGCCAGCGTGGAAATTTGGCCGGCATAAATGGTATCCACCACGTTGAACATGGTGTTGAAAAAGAAACCCACGCTGGTGGGAATGGCCAGCCGCCGGATAAGCAGCGGGATGGGTGTATTGATAAATTCGAGCCGTGGGGGCATTAAATGTTTCGTTGGTTAAGTTCTGTTATAAAATTTTGTTGACAAAATGCAATCATGGTTAAACCCGCCGGGCGGGCAAATGTTCGTGAAGGGAGGGTGAGGATTTGAAATATTTAGTCTGATTTAATTGGCTTGTTGATTCCCTACAAGAGTTTTCTCCACGAATTAGCGCCAATTAGGCGAATTAGCGTTAATTATTATCTTAGTGTTTCCACCTTCTCGTTTCCTGAGCGATGGAAGGTTGTTCGCTGAAGGAAATATTATTTCGTCAGCCAATTGCCTTACCTTGTGTCCTCATAATAAAAATGAAAAATTGAGGAAATGCTCTCCGCAATGAAATAGTTTGTTAGTTTTGGCTTCTAATAAAAATATCCTTCTGCAAATGAGAAATCCTGTTATCAAGTTGGCTAACAACACACACCGCGACATACCGTTGGTGAGCAAGAACTCTGAGAGGGAACGAGTGTTCGATGGGAAGCAATTTCTAAGAGGCAAGAACATTAAAACAACGGAAATTTACACGCACGTATCGAAAAAGGAATTGGGTAAAATTGTCAATCCACTAGATGATTACGGCTAAGTTTTGCAAAAGGTACACATACACGACCAAATTTGGCTGTGTAAGTGTAACTTTTGCAAGTAGTAATGAAGAAATAAACGTAATATTACATTTACACAGACGTTGTGTGCAAGCAAAACAGAAAAATATCTATCTGTATTTAACTAAAAATAATTAAATTGCAGAAAAAATATTATGAATACTAAAACAGTATTTAAGGAAATTAAAAACACCAATGAAAATTGGGCGAGAATTTTAGAGTGAGAGAGGATTGTTTACAGTTTTAGAATAAGTCAAATGGGACAAGTTTTTAATTGTTGTTGATAAAGCAAGGCAGGCATGTCAAAGCATAGGACAAGAACCAGAAGACCATTTTCCCCGTGTGGAGAAAAGGGATTGAAAAAAAGTCAAAATATTCTTGACCATATGGGGAGCACCGAATTAGCTGCAAATTTATTTCGTGCTACTCAAACAAAGGGTAAACTAAAACGAATGAGCAAATAATAGAAGTACATGTTCTCATATTCAATCATATACAATCCAGTAAACAAACATACTTGAATTAATTATAGTGCTAATTTAAAATCAAAGAACAATATGGAAGATCAAGAGCATTATTTTGAACCAAAAAAACTATCTCCTTGGTGGAAAAGAGGGATAGTACTTATTCTGATTCTAGAGTTTGCAGTGCTTATATGGGTAACAACCGGACAGCATTACCAAGAATCAAAACCACCCGTACCAGAAAAGGTTGTGAATGAAAGCGGACAAGTTATTTTTTCCAAAACTGACATTGAAACCGGACAGCAAATCTTTCTAAAAAAGGGATTGATGAACAATGGGAGTATTTGGGGGCATGGTGCTTACATTGGACCTGATTTTTCTGCTCAGTACCTTCATAATCTCTCCCTTAATGTGCGAAATAAAATCGCAACCGAACAGTTCGATGCTAAAGCATCTGAACTTAGTTCAGAACAAGAAGGAGCCCTTGTTAGCAGAACTGGTGATTATCTGAAAAAAAACAGATACGATTACAACACACACACTTTAGTTTACACGTCAGTTGAAATAACTACGTTTGAAGAACAAATAGGCTATTGGGAAAATTATTTCCAACGAGGAGAAATCAATCGTGGACTTGCCAAAGACCAATTGGTTGACAAAGAAGAGTTGAGACAACTCATTGCTTTCTTTTCATGGGCTGCATGGGCATCAGTTGCTAAGGGACCAGGAAGAAACAGCTCTTACACTAACAATTTCCCTTATGAACCACTAATTGGCAATGGTCCTTCAGGTCCAACCATTCTATGGAGTGCATTAAGTTTGATAAACTTATTAGCTGGAATTGGCTTAATTCTGTTTTTCTTTGGACGCTACAATCATTTGGGATGGAAACGTACAAGAGAGCCCATACTTCCACAGATAATTCCTGGCGCAGCCACCCCAGTTCAACGTGCATCGCTTAAATTCTTTCTTGTAGCAATAGTTCTCCTATTATTTCAAACTTTTGCCGGAGGCACAATGGCTCACTACTTTGCAGAACCCGGAGAGTTTTTCGGATTCGATTTAACTACTATTTTCCCTTCAAATATTCTTAGAACATGGCATGTGCAATCCGCCATTCTGTGGATTGCAACAGCATTTGTGGGCGGAGGAATTTTCATTTCATCTATACTTTCCAAAAAAGAGCCTAAAGGACAGGTTGGTTTGATAAACTTTCTTTTTGGCGCTTTTGCAGTCGTAATTTTCGGAAGTTTGATTGGCCAATATCTTGGTGTGAAAGATATGCTAAAAGATCTTTGGTTTTGGTTTGGAAATCAAGGTTGGGAATATCTGGAAATTGGCCGAGGCTGGCAAATATTGATGGCAATTGGTCTGGTGATTTGGTTTCTATTACTTTATAGATCTGTAAAACCGAAAAAGAATGATCCTGACAGAGAGTTAAAAATATTATTCCTTATTGCAGCTTTTTCAATTCCATTTTTCTATTTACCAGCGTTTTTCTACGGTTCAGCAACCAATTTTTCACTTGTTGATACATGGCGATTCTGGATTATCCACTTGTGGGTAGAAGGTTTCTTCGAAGTTTTTGCCACTGTGATGGTAGCTATTATGTTTTATAAAATGGGATTGGTGGCAAAGCAAACAGCTATTCGTATCATCTATTTAGATGCGGTGCTATTCTTAGGCGCAGGAATTTTGGGAACGGGGCATCACTGGTATTGGAATGGACAAACAGAGGCCTCTATGGCTATTTCTGCTTCTTTCTCTGCACTCGAAATTGTTCCTTTGATATTGCTCACGCTGGAAGCATCTGACTTTGGGCGACTCATAAAAACGCAGCGTGACGCACTTGGTAATAAAATACCTTTTCCACACCGTTGGACATTCAATTTTTTAATTGCAGTAGGTGTGTGGAACTTTATTGGTGCGGGAATATTTGGATTCTTGATAAATCTGCCAGTAATAAGTTATTACGAAACTGGTACAAATTTAACTCCTAATCATGGACATGGTGCAATGATGGGTGTTTTCGGAATGTTAGGTGTAGCTTTCGCTGTCTTTGCTTTACGCCAAATATCGTATGAAGATCACTGGCGTAAAATAGAAAAATATATCAAAATATCATTTTGGGGACTTAATATTGGATTGGCGTTGATGCTATTACTTCAATTGTTCCCAAGTGGAGTGCTTCAACTCATTGACGTGATTGAAAATGGCTACTGGCATGCAAGAAGTCTTGAGTTTTCAGGACAATCACATATTGTTGGTTTAGCGTGGTTGCGTATGCCTGCGGATGTTATCTTTATTGGTGCAGGAGTGTTACCCTTATTATGGGCTATTTTTATTACGTATATAAACATGTTGAAAACAAAAGGAGGAAAAGTAACTTCTAAATAATTTTTCTTTTCTACATGAAGATGGCGCAAGGTTAAAGCTTAGCGTCATCTTTTTTATATACTTACTATTTTTTAGATGGTTAAGGTTTATTCTTTTTTCTCACTGAAAAACAATTACTTTTCTATAATTAAAAGAGATACATGCAAAAAGAGAAGAATAGTAAAATCCACTTTGCTATGCAAGCCACTTTTTGTCGGGCGAAGCCTTTTCGTTGTCGTTGGTTTTCGCTTCGGCGGGAGATAGCTCCTCCGTATGGTTTTCCGTGTTGAGCAGCCAGGTTTTCCCTCGGGCTGTTATCAGCAATTTGCCGGCGGCTTTGAGTTCTATTTTATCAATGGGAAGGTCGTTGGCTTCAATCTCAGCGCCCACCGAATCCGACAGTATCTGCGCCAGCTTCAGCTGATCGAAAAGTGGCGACTGCGCGAGATCAGGGAAAGTTATTTTTAGAAATTGCTTCTCATCCGCCGATTGACGGATCCACCACACGCCCGTGCTATCCGGAAACCAGTTGGCGCGGATATTCAGATTAAACACCTTTTTGTTGTAATAATTTTTGTGGAGGTACCCGATGGCGCGGTTGTAATCTTCAATAGTAATTGCGTCCTGGGCGGACAATGTGCCCGAAGGGAGCATTGCGAGTAGGAGCAGCGTGGTGAAGCGTTTCATAGCGTTTTCTATTCATTTTTAAACTAAGTGCAAAACTACAAACATAAGAGATTATGATCTTTTCAGATTTCAATGTTAAAAAAATAAATTTTTGAGCCGTTCTCAAAATGAAATTGTTCTTATGCGGTTCGGTTCATTAAATGTATTTGGCAAATGAGATCTCCTGAGAACACATTGGCTATTGACACCCGCCACGGCAACCCTATGGTGAGCATAAGCTTTGAGAATGATTTTGCGCTCATCGCCAAAGTAAAAACGCTCAAAGGAGCTATCTGGAGCCAGAGCCGGGGGTTTTGGCACATCGCCAAAAGCGATTTTAAACTGAACAGCGTTTTTGAAACCTTGAAGGATGTGGCCTGGGTAGATTATTCGGCGTTGAAAAGTAATACGTCGAATGAGGCATCGAAAACCGAAAAACAAAAGCCAGATTCTAAACCGAAGATTACACTTCCACAAGCCTACACCGATTTGCTGGGGCAAAAGCGCTATGCCGAAAACACCAAAGCAATTTACCAAAATTACTTTGCTGATTTTATTCGACGTTTTGACGGAAGGGATTTACAAGAAGTTACAAAAGAAGAGATCAATGGCTACATCCTGGAGTTGATCAGGGAAAAGAAAATTTCTTCAAGCCAGCAGAATCAGCGGATAAATGCCATCAAGTTTTACTATGAGAAAGTTTTGGGCAGGCAAAAAGAATATTATGACATTGAGCGGCCGAGGCAGGAGAAAAGGCTGCCCTCGGTACTCAGCAAAACAGAGGTAATTAAAATCATTGCTGTATTAGAAAATCTTAAACATCGAGCAATCATCAGCACAATCTATTCAGCGGGTTTGCGCAGGAGTGAGGTAGTGAGGCTAAAACCTGAACATATTGATTCGGATCGAATGCTGATTAAAATTTGTGGAGCTAAAGGCAAAAAAGATCGCTACACATTATTATCGCAAAAATTACTAGTGCTACTGCGTGAATACTTCAGGGAGTACAAGCCAGGGGAGTGGCTATTTGAAGGACAAACAGGAGGAATGTACAGCGTCGAAAGTATCGCCAGCATTTTATTCTGGGCTGTTCAAAAGAGCGGCATTAAAAAGCATGTCACACCCCATAAGCTGCGTCATAGTTTTGCCACACACTTACTCGAGCAAGGAGTTGATCTGAGATACATACAAGAGCTACTGGGGCATGCGAGCAGTAAAACAACGGAAATTTATACGTACGTATCGAAAAAGGAATTGGGTAAAATTGTCAATCCACTAGATGATTACGGCTAAGTTTTGCAAAAGGTACACATACACGCCCAAATTTGGCTGTGTAAGTGTAACTTTTGCAAGTAGTAATGAAGAAATAAACGTAATATTACATTTACACAGAAGTTAGCAAATATTAAAACAAATGAAAAAAACCATTTACCTGCTCTTATTTATCTTTATCTGTTCAAATAATCTATTTGGACAGAATTATGAGAGATATAAAAAACTACGCGATACAACGATAACTTCAAAGTATCTTGGTTTTGACAAGAATATCACGATTACTGTTCCGTTTGAATGGCAAAAAGACCAAAAGCGAGATTACCCATTGATAATTATTTTTGACAGACAAAATCAAAGAAGCCATAATTATATCTTAAATACAATTGATTACCTCACTAGTAATGAGCAAATACCTTCAGCTATAATCATAGGTGTTGAATCAGAACAAAAGTACCGTTATTTAGAAACACTGCATAAAGCTTCAAGTCAAAAAGGACTTGCGGAGGAAAATGAAAGTTTCATATTTAATGAACTGATACCGCTCGCTGAAGAGCAATACTATGCTTCTAATTTCAGACTATTTATAGGACATTCGCGCTATGGCTATTTCACAAGTTATCTTCTAGTATCAAGAATTAATGAATTGAATGGGGTTATTTCATTAAGTCCATTTTTTACTCAAAATAATGTCGATTTAACTGATTCAATAAGGACAATAAAAAATCAGGTCTTTAATTCAAAAAAATATTATCGTTTTGGAATTGGAAAAGACTACCCCTCAGACTTTAGTAAAATGGATTCCACAATTAAACAACTCAATAATTCCAAATTAGATTGTAAAGGATTTCTTTTTAAAGAAGCAGACCACAATGTAACCCCGGGTTTAACAATTGGTACTTCACTTTATGAAATATTCGAAGATTGGTCCAAAATTCAATCTAAATACATTTCTAATGAACAGAAAGAATTAGAGATAATAGATTCCTTAGAAGAAGAAGTTCTTTCTATTTATGGAAATAGATTAGAATTTTCTCTTGGAATATTAAACGGTAAAGGATGGTATTTTTACAATGAGGAAGAATATGAAAAAGCAATTGAAGCTTGGACAATAATGTTGAAGGCTTATCCCAATTTCTCAGAAGGATATTTATACATTATTGATGCTCAAATTAAACTAAACCAAGATATATCTAAAAATATAAAAAGGTTTAATCAATCATTAGTAACTTCTCAAATCTATTCTGAAAAAGACAAGAAAGAATTGAAAGATGAGTTAAATATTATGATGAAGTAAACATTTACTAACATTCTGTATAGTGCATACCCTGCGGGATACGCACCATACACAAAACGTTAGCAGCAAGCATTTTGACAGACAACAAAACTTAAACGATAAATTATGACATTTAAAATAAAGTTAGGACTTACATTATTTGCCTTGGGAGCATTAGGCATTTTATCATTGCTAACTGTATCTATTCCACTTGACAATTTGCCAAAACAAGTCTTAGATAAATTCACACCAGAGACTATTAAACTTTTGACTTTGATAAAACCAGCAATATTATTGCTTGTTTCTGTTGTTATTGGGACGATTTTGTTTGAAAAAGTTAAACTTACTGTCCCAACAATCACGTCTCTTCTTAAATCAGAGAATGAACAAATTTCATTTTTAGAGCAAATAAAATTTGGGGTCATTTTAGGCCTAATAACAGGCATTTTGACAATAACTGTTGGGATTATTTTTAAATCTTCATTACCGCAAGAGTTTGTAGAACTAGGCAACAAAATTAAAATAACAATAATTGCGAGATTTGCATATGGTGGTCTGACAGAAGAGTTATTAATGCGATTTGGGTTTATGACTTTAATCGTTTGGCTTGTTTTTAAAATGACCAAACAACTTAATAGCTATACTTATTGGACAGGTATAATTTTGGCTACTATTCTTTTTGCATTTGGACATTTTCCAGTTGCCTTCAGTGTTGTTAGTAATCCAACAATTTCATTATTAACTTATATTTTAGTTGGTAATTCAATCGCAGGAATTTTCTTTGGATGGCTTTATTGGAAAAAAGGACTTGAAGCTGCATTTGTTGGACATATATTTGCTCACGTTGCAATGTTGGTTGGAGAACAATTATTTCGACTCTAAAAAGAATAAAATTAATAATTAAACAAAATAAAATATGACTAAATTAAAATTGTATCGAATAGGAATTGTAATTATTATTTCAATTGTTTTTTCATCCTGTAAACTTGGTCGATTTGTGGTTTATAACTTCGCTGATATAAAAGATTATAAAAAATTTCCATCACGACAATTAACGTCTAATGAAAGTAAATTTAAGTTCAATTCAATTTCAAAAGGTAAATATCCAGATACATTAAAATATGGTGGTAAATCTGTAGCTTTTGACAAGGTATTAGAAGATAATAAAACTGTTGCTTTTCTAATTATTAAAAACGATACTATTCAATATGAAAAATATTTTAAAGGATATAATCAAGAAAGTATTATTCCTTCGTTTTCTATGGCTAAATCAGTTACTTCCATTTTAATTGGTTGCGCAATCGATGATGGTTTAATAAAATCCATAGATGAACCAATAACAAATTATATTCCTGAATTGAAAAAAAATGGATTTGAAAAAGTCACAATTAAGCATTTGTTACAAATGACTTCTGGAATAAAATTCAGTGAGAGTTATTTCAATCCATTTGGCGAAACTGCATCATTTTATTACGGTAGAAATTTAAAGCTTGAGGTTTCTAAATTAAAATTAAAAAGAACACCTGGAGAAAAATTTGAATACGTCAGTGGAAATACACAACTTCTAGGTTCTGTTTTACAAAGCGCATTGGAAGAGAAAACGATTACGCAGTATTTTCAGGAAAAATTATGGACACCTCTTGAAATGGAATATGATGCTTCTTGGAGTATCGATAAAAAAAGTGAAGGAACTGAAAAAACGTTTTGTTGCATTAATGCGAGAGCAAGAGATTTTGCAAAAATTGGGAGACTATATTTGAATAAAGGAAATTGGAACGGCAAACAAATAGTGTCTAAAAAATGGGTAGAAGAATCTACAAAAATTGATGTAACCGAAGGAAGCGATGAAGGGTATCAATACCAATGGTGGTTGCCATCGAATAATGGTGAATTTATAGCTGAAGGAATATTAGGTCAATTTATTTATGTTAACCCATCTAAAAATATTGTTATTGTAAGAATGGGTAAAAATTACGGAAAAGTAAATTGGTCAGACTTATTTAGTTTATTAGCGAAATATCCTTAAAAATAAATTACCACTGGATATAACAGCGGTTACAAGAAATGGCGAAAAATGCGGTAAATTCACATTTTTCTTTTGCAAGAAATTTTATCTTAGCAGAAAAATCTCGGTTCCGAAGTTCACCACTTCTTGTAGCTGCAAACCGTTGTAGGTACTGGGCTATTACTAAGCTGCGCCCTCAAAAAAACCGGAAAAGCGAGAGCCAGAAAACGTATGCGTTTAATGGTGAAGCTATCGACACCCCGGCGGTTGTTGACCCCTTGTGGGAAGGTTTTTAGAGCCTTATCCTTTTCGCTAATTTGATTTTTTCAACCCGTTAGCAATTGCAACAAACCAAACTGCCAGCTGTTAACGAATCTGACACTTTACATTAAAACTATATCAAAATGATAGAAAACAAAGTAGCAATAATAACGGGTGGTAGCGAGGGCATTGGCTTTGGGATAGCTTCCGCTTTGGCGGCGCAGGGTGCGCGCGTTTATTTGGTGGCACGAACACTGGAAAAGTTGGAGAAAGCACAGGAGAAATTACTAAAACAAGGTGGGAATGTAGATATCAGATCTGCTGACATTACTGATTTTGATGCCATGAAGACGGTGATTGAAGGTGTTTACAACGACAATGGCCGCCTCGATATTTTTATTAATAACGCCGGAACCTGGAAAGGCCAGTCACTGGATACCCCTTTTGCCGACATCTGGAAACTCATTGAGCTCGACATGAAAGCGCCTTACGAAATAGCGCATTATCTGGCCGGCAGGTTTAAGGATGAGAAAAAAAATGAATTAAGGATATTGACGGTTGTTTCTCAGTCAGCACTTGTCGTTATGGGTTCTGGACTTGGCTATGGCACAGCAAAGATGGGTCTTGCTGCCGGACTATTCCATCTCGAAAAAGATCTGCAAAAAGAGAGCGTCGAAAATATCAAACTTTACAGGTTGTACCCCAACACTGTTGCTACCGATAAAATGATCGACACGATGAAAGCTCACGGGGCCATGGATGCGGTGAAAGTAGAAGCTGTGGCCGACACAGCGGTTGATATGCTCCTGGACAAAACGCCTACCCGAGACGTTCGGGTTGGATATTATAAAGGCAGAGGCATTGTAAGAACCTATTTCCCATCAGACCCCGGCGATTTCTATCACCCGGCCGAAACATCCGAAGAGGTTATAGATGCTGACTTTACTCCTCAAGAGCTATTGAAATAATATTGTAATCAATTAAGTGCTAATGCTCCATCACCGATCTTTTCGTCCGCCCACTGACGGACGGAAAGGGAACTCTCTTCCATGACATAATAGGTTGGCTCAAGTCAAAGCAATTTGTTTAACAAACTCTCTTATAGCCATGCAGAGAGTTCACCTCTCCAATTGACTAAGGTGTGCAAACATACAAGGATTACTAACCCCGGCCTGAAGGTCGGGGATCAAAGGATGCGAGAATCAGTAGGGCTTTAGCCTCAAACATAAAAAAGGCTATGATTTTATGAAGAAATACGGACTTCAAAGGACAGCTGGCTAAAGCCCGCGAATATTTTGGTGGTTTACCTGACCCCCGCCCTGAAGGGCAGGGTTAGTGAATAATGCGTGCGCACTGTTGCTCCAATTGGGGAGGTAAAAAAAGCGTTAATTATTAAAATTCCCCGATGAGCTGTGTGGGATTATTCTGTCGCTGGTTTGCGATTCGTTGGCCCCCAGAAGGCGCGCATTGAAACAATCTTTCCTGCTTCATCAAAACGGAATACATCAATGATATCGGTTACCATCGGTGTGCCGTCTACATTCATCAGCAACTGAAATGGAAACGCTATTTCAATACCGGCAACACGCACCGGACCCGTCCGCGTGAGCTTCAGGTCAATGTTAACAGCCCCGGAATAGAATTTCCGCAGCGCCGCCATTCCGATCACCAGTTCGCTACCAACCGGGTCTTCTACGGTAGCATTATCTGCGTAGAGCGAAAGAATACCTTCCAGGTTTTTTTCGTTCAGATAAAGCAAGTAGTTGTCTGCGACCTCATTATAGTGTTGTGCTTTCATAAAAGTGTTTGCGTTGCCAACAATTTGTTCGGTGTCTGCCTTGCTTTGCGCCGAAGTAAAACTAAAAAGCATTAACCCAAATGACAGGGTTAAAAACATAGGTAAAATTCTCATTTTATGCATCCTTTTAAATTTAAAAAACGAAACATTTTCAAAACTAATAATGAGCGGGTAAACACGCATGAAAACACCAACAAGCCAAACATGAGAAAAGTTGACCATTAAGATTCATTTTACACAAAACATGGCCGATAGCGATTTTGCTTTCATTAGTTGACCTTGCGTTATTCACGGAGTGATTTTTTAAAACAGTTCTTTTTATGTTTTTATTTCTTCAAAGGTCGGATCGCAAGAAGTTGTACTCCGACGGCGACATTCGATCGTCCACAGGACATCGAATCGTCAAAAAATAAATCCCAGTCAGCCGTTGAATTTGATCTAAACCGAGTGGCTATTAAGCTTGTACGATTTCAAGGGATTTCTATCATAATCCAACTAATTCTTTGTCCTCCTATTCGCTAATACCTTATCCATTAATGCTCGTTTTGCAGCTTAATAGCTAAACTAATGGCCGATGATAGCTGACGGGAAGTTACTTTTTAAACTCCAGAAGCGATATTACCTTTTCGTGTTCATTAGCATCATTCGCGTGAATTCGTGGATTCGATTTATCATTAGCTCCAAAAACAACATCACGCAGCGGGTTTTAGGCCACTACGTGATGTGTAGAGTTTTTTAAGCTTTCTCACGTCAGGACAGCGTTTCCCTGAGCTTTCCGGTTTTTAATTAAAACCTATCGGGAAAATGTTTTGCGATTCCATCTGCGATCCCATCAGACATGTGCATCAATTGCTCATAAACGTGATCATAAGCTTCTATTTCGGCAGCGTAATTCCCTTGTAAGTGAGCAACTGCTTCGGCCAGGGTGAAATCCAAATGGTCTTTCATGTGCTGCTTCATGTGATCGAGCGCCCAGTTTTCAGGGTTTGCAGTATTTAAGAATATAGCTATGTCGTCGCCATTCTTATACCATTTGGCATTTGCATCATCAAAACCCCGCGTATCCCCATCCCTGGCCGCAACGAGTAACTCGCCTGCCACAACAATATGTTCGGTGAGCAGATCAGTTAATGCCTGACCGCCAGCATCGCCATAATAGGGCTTGATAGCATTGCCGATGTCCACCTGATTTGCCAGCAACCGCTGTAATGAAGCGTCTGTAACAGCGCTTTGGTCTAGGATTGCAACAATTACATCGCGTGTCCATACGGCATGATCAGACCATAAGTACCGCATTTGCTCTTTAAACACAGCATTATTCAATCCGGTGTCTGGTACTACAACATCATCTTTTTTGCAGCTTGTGAAAAACATTGCGCCAATGCACAGTGAAAGTATGACCAACTTTTTTAGATTTAGATTTTTCATAATTATATTGTATTAATTATTAATGATTTATTGAAGTTTGTTTGTCAATGAGCATTGGATTTAGAATGCCGGAAAAGGTTACAAATCTTTTTAATTATTTGATTTAATGAGATTATTCTCTGATAGCTTCGCTAACGAAAAAGCAGCAATGGCCATCACCAGATCGCGCACGGCCACATCCATATAGCTCCAGCTAAATAGCAGTGACAATGCAATGGCTGCCAGCCAGGCGGAAACCACGTAGGCACCGATTTTCGTTTTTACTAAAACGAGTATCCCCGCTACAATTTCGATAACCCCGACGATCATCATAAAGGTAGAAGGTTCGAAAGGAAGCATGGCAGCCATGCCATCAGAGACATAATGACTCCACGTAGTTAAAATGTTGAGGAACTTGTCGAGCCCTGCAACGATTGGCACCAAAACAAAGGTGTACTTTAAAATGTTTCTTACTAAAATCGCATTTGAGTTCATAGTATTAATATTTAATTGTTTATAAATTTGTTACAGCTTTTGATGAGGGATTACGAAAAAAGTTACAAAACCCTGTAACCTTTTTCAATCTTTCCAATCTAAACCTAAAAGACTATTAAAATGGAAGCTATAAAATTCAATGATTTTAACAACCACAAAATTGAAGAGAGCGAAGTCATCAAACGCATCATAGGTGGCGAAAAAGAGCTTTATGAAATTTTGGTCAGAAGGAATAATCAAAAACTGTATCGGGTAATCAGAAGCTACATAAAAGAGGAGGCTGAGGTTGAAGACATAATGCAGGATAGCTATGTTAAGGCTTTTACCAAACTGTATCAGTTTAAATTAGAATCCTCTTTTTCCACCTGGCTTATCCGCATAGGAATAAACGAGACGCTGGCCCGATTGAGAGAAAAAGGCAAGTTGTACGATTTTAACGGGCAATCGGATGACCTGAAGAGTGACCTGATTTTCGAAATTCCAGATGACAAACAACTAAATCCGCAGGATAAAATGATACGGAATGAAGCCAAACAACTATTGGAAAACGCCATAGACCAGCTGGACATTAAGTACCGGACGGTTTACATAATGAAGGAAGTGGAAGAGATGAGCATAAATGAAATCGCGACTGCTTTGGATTTGACGGAGGTGAATGTAAAAGTACGCATACACCGCTCGAAAGAGATGCTAAAAGAGAAGCTCTACGAAGTTACAAATGACAATAACGTCTTTGAATTTGGATTCAGCCGATGCGACCGAATCACCGAAGGCGTGATGCAACGAATTAGATAAATTAAACTTGTAATACTTCTCAAAAGCTTCCTCAGGCCAGTGCGCCTTCGGGAGCTTTTTTTATTAAAACGTACTACCAAAATCGATCGTGTTCGAAGAAAACTATGTGGATTTCAAATGCATAATGTGTGATTGATGTAAATTTTATTCTGAATTTTGTAATGCTGTTATTCATAAGGTTATTACTTTTGCACCGTGAAAATATTTTCACAACTGACCCATCAGTTATGGGAAATTTATTCAAGGTAAAATGATAAAAATAAAAAAAGCATACACTGCATTTGCAATGGTTTTGGCGGCATTTCTATTATTAACCGTAACCTCTTGCAAAAAAGATGATTCACCTGCAAGAGAAACAAGCTACACGCTGAAGACGCAAGATGTTCTTGGTGTTACAGGCACTGTCACTTTCATCGAAACAAGCTCGACCACATCAACCATTACTATCAAGTTGTCTGGTGCTCCTTCAGGAAGTCATCCCGCTGCTTTGTACAGTAATTCAATTGCCGAAGGAGGCACAATTGTTCAGGTGCTTAATCCTGTTGATGCTTCCGGCACCAGTTCTACCGAAGTAAATTCTTTAACCTACAATCAGTTGATAGTTTATGACGGATTTGTAAAAGTCGTTAAAAGTAGCACCGAACCCAATGTAATTTTGGCCCAGGGCGACATTGGCGGAAATGTACTTACTGCCCTGAAAAAAACCTATACAATGGATACGATTGGCACATTCGGAGTATCCGGAATCGCAACGTTTGAAAAAAGGGTAAACGGGAATACGCTTGTAACCCTCGACCTTTCAGGAGTTATTGCCGAGGAGGTTTATCCCGCAGCCATTCACGTGGGTTCGATTACAACAACTGGACCTGTAACAAAAACACTGAGCAGTGTTGACGGTACCACCGGCAAAAGCTACACAAATATCAGCAAACTGAACAGTGGTGAGGTTATCACTTATGATACCTGGCTGGTTTACGCTGGCTATATTAATATTTATCAAACAGCAGTGGCGCCTAACAACATTATTTGCCACGGAAACATAGGTGCTAATTAAACGAAAGTTGTTTTTAAAGAGAACTACCTGCGTTTTTTACAAAAAGCCATAACACAACAAGCTCCCGAAGGTCAATCGATCTTCGGGAGTTTTTTATTTAAATAGAAATGACCACAGTTAAAGAATGCTATTAACAGGTAGCGATGATAAAGAAAATAGGTGATGCTGTTGTTCCCTATCAAAATCCTTTTTAACTTTGGGCGATTTTTAGAATATAAAAAAAGGAATAAAATGTTTGTACTTGATAAAGAAAAAAATAGCACTACAAAATATGAATACAGTAATTTATCAAAACGGAATAAGATATTGTGAGAAACAATACAAATTAGAATCAGACTTTGAGAGAGTAGTTGTTGAAAACTCTAAAACTTTTTTTGGAGAGAACACAATCTACGTTGATGCAAAAAAGAAAATTGATAATGACACTTTTGGTGGCGTAATTCCAGATGGGTTTTTAATCGATTTTTCTGACAAAAACAATCCTGAATTTTATTTGGTTGAAGTTGAATTAGTTAAACACAGCTTCTTTAACCACATATTCCCTCAGATAACAAAGTTTTTTGCTTTCTTTAAAAACCCGAATAGTCAAGGGAAGTTAATTGAAAAGCTATATTCAATATTTGAAAATGACGAACTGTTGCGACAGGAATTGAAATCAAAGATTGGGTTTAAGGAGATTTTTAAATTTATAAAAGACACAATTGAAAACAGCCAAAACATTCTCTTAATCATCGATGGAGAGAAGAGGGAACTGCCGGAAATAACAGAAACCTATACAGATACCTGGGGAAAATTGGTGAAAGTCGCCATTTTAAAAGAGTATTGCCACAATGGCAATCCGACTAATTCAATATTTACATTAACACCTGACTTCGAAAACATTGAAAACATTGACATTGTTTCGGAAAAACAAGACGAAGAAAAGGCGAAATCAGTATACTCTGAAAGCTTCCATTTGGAAGATGTTGACGAAAATGTTAAGGCAATTTATTTAAAGATTAAAGGAATTTTAGCTGAAAAAATTCCCACTTTACAATTTAACTCTCAGAGATATTATATCTCATTACGCAAGAAAAAGAATTTTGCGTTTTTGAAAATCCGAAAAAAGAAAATTATCATTGTTGCAATGATGAAAGAAGAAGAAATTAGAGAAATAATTACAAACCACGAAATAGCAACCTTATCAGAAGGAGTTCAGAAGTTTTATAATGGACCATGTGCAAAAATTGAAATTGTTAATGATGAAAACTTGAGTGAGATAATAAATTTGCTAATAGAAATTCAGAAATGATAAAATCTCAAATTGTTGTTTAGCAAAAAATGCAATAAGATTAAAACCAATGTAATAGAAAACACTAGCCTAAAGGTAGACGATCTAATTTGTAAACTCATTGATTTGCCAACAAAAGAGATAAAAATTATGGAGGAGAGCGCATCATGAAAAAATCAACAATCAATTTTATAATAGACGTTTTAATGTTCATCTGCATGGCAGCCGTTGCCGGAATCGGGTTTTTAATAAAATACACATTGATCTCCGGGCGAGAAAGCTGGATTGTGTACGGCGACAAAGTTGATCTTTATTTCCTTGGAATTTACAGGCACGAATGGGGGACAATTCATCTCATAATAGGATTTGTATTACTTGCATTAGTAGCGCTTCACGTCATTTTACATTGGAAGCTGATTGTTAGTTTGTACAATAGAATGTTTCAAGGAAAGCTGGTAAGGAGAATAATTACAGTAGTATTCATCGCTATTTGTGCCCTGTTTATTATTGTTCCTTTTTTGATAAAGCCTGATGTAGTCAAAATTGAACATGGCAGAGGAAGACATACAACAATTGATAATATTAGTACCAATAAGAAAAGTAGTAAGGCTAACACCAATAAAAATAAAAGACTAAAGAACTTCAGAAAAAAAAGGAATAGACAACACTGACGAACACTTTGTATCGGTAATCACTACTGTTCGGTTAAAATCCATAGATTCTTCGCATCGCTACTACTAATGACAAGTTTTTGTAAATAATTGGAATGCAGTAGATTCCGACTGGAAAACTCTGCGTGGCAGAGTTTGGAGGGAGAAAACTATTTCAAAAAACCAATATCATTAACACCATGACTTTAGTGCTATGAAAACGGTTTTGTCATATCGTTATGTGGACCAATTTTTTCTTGGTCTTCTCACTCAGAATGACAAAGGTTCTGTAAGTTTTGGGTTGTGGAGTGGCGGTTGGCGGCTTTGCCGCCAACCGCCACTCCCCTATTTAACTTTAGCACTGAATTTCATTTTCCCAAAGAGCTCATCCAAATTTACCACAGCAATTCGGGATGCAATATCAGACATGGCATACGGAAGAATCAGGGTATTATTAAACACCATCCCTCCACAGGAATAGATAACGTTTGGGACATATCCTTCCCGTTCTTCTTCGGTGGCCGATAACAACGGTTGTTCTAGACGCGCAATTATCTTGGTAGGGTCGTCGAGGTCCAGCAAAATCACTCCAATTGCATATTGGCGCATGCTACCCACACCGTGCGTGAGTACCAGCCAGCCTTTATCTGTTTCTATGGGCGAGCCACAATTTCCAATCTGCACAAATTCCCACGGTTGTCTGGGCCGCTGGATGAGCTTGGAACTGTTCCAGAAGTGCATATTATCGGAAAACATGATGTAATTGTTCTCACCGTCCTGCCGCGACAACATAGCAAATTTGCCATTCACCCTTCTGGGAAAAAGAGCCATACCTTTGTTCTTTACCCCTTCCCCGTTAAGGGTTATGATGTCGAAAGTTTGAAAATCTTTTGTCGCAATTAATTGGGGCAAAATGCTCTGCCCGTTGAAAGCAGTATAGGTTGCGTAATATTTTACGGTTCCGTTTTCATGGGTGAATTTAACGAAACGGGCATCCTCAATACCTTTACTTTCATTAGATGAAACAGGAAATATTACCCGTTCGGAAACAGCAGTTTCATCATCAAATTTCACCTTGTAGTTAGAGTCTGCCAACCAATTAATAACATTGATAGTCCAGCCGTCTGCTTCAAAATCGGTATTTGAATAAATCTCCTGAATACTCAGTTTCAAATCCGCATAGGTAAAAAACGCAGGGACCTGGCTCAAAATCCTCTTGCTGGTTTCGTTCCAGGCTTTTATGTCTTCTAATTTCAGTTTAAACAACTCATTGTTATAGAAAGGATCGTGAACCATGGCCGGAGTTTCCACAAATTCTGAAACACTATCGAAGTTGAACAGGAAATTTTTATCTACTGTTCCACTTCTAAAAACGATGGACGAAATATGTCCTTCACCCGTTGCCCGCAAACTCATAATAAACCTCATGCTCCCTTTTGGAAGTAAGGTTTGATCGGGATGAGGAACAATGGATGGATTGAAAAGTGCAGCAGATTCAATGGAATACTCCATGGTGAGATAGGCTCCAATAAGTAGTTTTTTGGTTTTGTTAATAATGGTGACCTTTGGAACGTAGTCAGCTATTTTGTCGTAATGTTTCAAAAATTGCTCTTGAATGTTTTTATGACGATCGGCAAACAGAAATAAGGTTTCCTGCAAAAGTTTTTCAGCCTTCTTATCAGTAAGTTTTAGAACTCTGAATATTATATTTCCTATTCGTGACAACTCGGTCGGAATATGAGGTAATGCAATTACCCGAGAGGGATCTCCTGCTATTTTTATTTTTTTTCGTTTTACAATTCGTTGTAAATCCATTGACTTCATCATAACTATTTTATCAATTACTTTTTGTGTAAAATTCGTTTATAAACATCCTGATAGCCATCCACCATTTTTTCGAGGCTAAAATTAGACAATGCCCAATCACGGCAATTTTTTCGGCTGATGGAATCTATTTTGCTTAAAGCTTCAACGGCTTCTTCCACAGTATTTACAAGAAACCCCGTTTTTGAATGATCTATTAATTCGGGCATAGAACCTCGGTTGAAAGCTATTACAGGCGTTCCGCAGAACATAGCCTCAGCCACGCTCAGTCCGAAGGGTTCGTCAAAGCTAATGGGATGAAGCAAAGCAAGGGCTTCTCCCAGCAATTTATCTCTTTCTTTTGGCCCGGAATTGCCAACAAAAACAATATCCTTATCGTTGATAAAAGGTTTTACTTTCTCATTGAAATAGGCTTCATCCTGAATTAAACCCGAAATGATCAATTTCTTGTTTGCCTTTTTTGCTATCTGAATGGATTCCGAGGTTCCCTTCTCAGGATGTATTCTGCCAAAAAACAATAGATAGTCTTTAGGATTTGCGTTAAAAGTAAAATCCTTGCTTTCTATCCCGTTGTAAACTGTGGCAGTATAGTCAAGTTCAGGGCTTCGGTCGGAATTGCTAATTGAAACATAGAAATTGTTGCTGTTGTATTTTTTAAAAACCGGAATTATTTTTTGAGACGAAAAGCCGTGGATAGTTGTAACAATTGGCGTTTCGATTAATCGGGAATATGTAAGCGGAAGAAAATCGAAGTTGTTGTGAATGATGTCAAACTTCGATGCCTGTTCCATTACGTGGCTGATGTGCAGACACTCCCACACCTTGGGATCAAGCGAATGATCTTCGGCATAGGCCGTTTGCGAAACATATTGCAGCTTTCCTTTGGTGTGCGAATTGCCCGAGGCAAACAAAGTTACATCCACTCCTTTTTTTACAAGTCCTTCGGTAATATTAGATGCCACCTGTTCCCAGGGACCATATTTTTCGGGCGGTGTGCGCCAGGCTATGGGTGATAAAATTGCGACTTTCATAGTTATGCTGTTTTTATTTTAAATGCTTTTGTCCGACAAACATAATATCCTTTTAAATAGATTTCTCCCTCCAAATTTGCTTCGTACATTTTCCAGTCGAAATGACACGCTGTGTTAGGGATTAGGGGTGGAAGGTTCGCGCGCTACGCGCCCGAACCTTCCACCCCCTCTACCCGCGCCAATCGTGTCATTCCGACTGAAAGGAGGAATCTACTGCGTTCCAATTAATTACAAAAACTTGTCATTAATAGCGTAGCGAAGAATCTTTGGATTTTAACCGTACACAAATAATTAGAAATTTTCATGCTACAGAGCGCTTCTGCTGCTGTTGAGACAGTGATCCACGAGTTCCTCTATGTTTGCTGTCCCGACACACATCACCGTATCGGCTGCGCCCCAATAAATTTTTACGGTTCCGTCAGGTTCGGGAATTGCGCCACACGAAAACACAACATTGGGCACATAGCCCGTAATTTCGTAGGTTTCCTCCGGCTGAAGAATCCATTCATCGCCTACTGCTATTATTTTTGCAGGATTATTTAAATCGTGCAAAGCAACACCAAGCCGATAAACACTGCCCGACATGGTTGGGTAAACACCATGATAAATATTGAGCCATCCGCGCGGAGTTTTAATGGGCGTTGCACCGGGCCCGATTTTCATTTCATCCCAATGATACTGCACGGGCTTCATTATCAATTCCGAATCTCCCCAATACCTCAGGTCGGGCGAAAAAGAAATCCAGATAGCCCAGGGCGAAATGTCGGAATGAGGACGATCCAGGCGCGCATACAATCCGTTAAACTTTTCGGGGAAAATTACCACATTTCTAAAATCGGCTTCGGTAATCATCGAAAATCGTTCTACGGATTGAAAATCTTTGGTTTTTGCCAGTCCAATCCTCACACCATGCTGCGAATAAGCACTGTAGGTGATTAGGTACTCACCATCGATAAATACAATGCGGGGATCTTCTACTCCATAAGCTTCGTAGGTTTTAAAAACTCCTTCGGTAGCAGGTGTTAAAAACGGTTCTGAATCTACCTTAAAATTAAACCCATCGCTACTCACAGCTTTTCCAATAATGCTCCGACCATTTAGGTTGTGTGACCTAAAAAGCATGATGTATTCGTCATTGTGTTTTGCCATGCCGGCATTGTGTACCGTTGCCACCGGATACGGAATATCGTCCTTAGTGAGAATAGGATTGTTGGGATATCTTTTAATTAATGTTTTCTTCATTTTTAGTGTTTTAATTATTGTTGTCCATTAAATTATGTCGTCCCTGCGGGTCTTGATTATTTCTCTCAACTTTTTCTCTACCCATATTTTGTCCCTAAAGAAACAGCTCCGTTAAAAGCTAAATTTAGGTAGAAAAAATTAGGAAACACCAATTTAACCAAGTCCCGCAGGGACGCAATTTATCAGACATTTAAGCATCAATCGTTTCATTTTACCAGACAACAATGTGTTATCTTATTCTTTAAGGTAGTAATCCTCTTGTGCTTTCAACACATTTAAATAGGAAATTAAATAGGCCAAAGTACTTTCAGCTCCCTGATTTTGGTTTACGCCATAGCTCTCAAGGCCATCAAAACAACCTTTTGTTTCATGGTTAAAGAGATTCATTCGCAAATCATTTTCTCCCAGGAACCATTTAAAGGATTTGAATAATTTACTTAAATATTTTTTGTCGTTCGAGATATTGTAGGCTTGTCGAAACATCAAAACCATCCCCATAGCATCGATAGGCTGCTGGGCAAATACAGATCGTTCACCATCTTTTTTAAACCATTTTTCGTTTCCAATAACAGATAAGTATCCATTACGCATGGTGTGATCCATTAAAAAATGCATCGAATCGAAAGCAACTTTTCTAACAGCATCTTCATTCAAAATCTCAGCTGCATGGAGCATTGCTAAGGGAAGTATGGCATTATCATAGGCCAATAGCTGTTCAAACCAATTCCAGTTATCATGTGAGTTTTGCTCATAATGCTCAACTAAAACATGGGTCAGCTTTCTCAGTCTTTCGATCATCACATCATCCGACATATTACTCCTTAAATAGTGACAAACGCCTGTTACTGTATTGGCAATGCTTCTAATGGATTTCAGCTTATCGAAAACCGGTGTGGCTTTATCGAAAATAAGTCTGCCAATTTGGTAATAAGAGTCGTTAGGTGAATTATCCAGCATATATCCAATTGCCCAAATCGTTCTTCCAAAAGAATCTTCCGATCCTACCTCGTCGAGGAATTGCCTGTTAAAGCTCATGAAGTTTCTAAAAGTGCCACCGGGATTTTGCATATAATGAATGTAACTCAGATAGATCGGGCACAACCTAAGGGCAGAAGTGTCTTTTTTAACTTTATAGGTCATCAGAGCCATCAGCAGCGCCCTGGAATTATCGTCAAGGCAATAGCCCTCTTTAAGGTTGGGTATTCCAAATTTCGCATGTTGAATTATGCCGGCATCATCGGTAAGACGCTTTACATGCTCAATAGAAAACGCTGGTAAAAGAGAAATATCGAAGGGGATAACCTCTTTCTTTTCAATTTTAATATCTTCATCAACTACTTTTTCAACTATGTCATTGTAGATGGAACCAATTTTTGGCCAGGTTATCTTTCTTCCGTGCTCTAAAGCTTTCTTGCGTATCGCAAGGCGCTTTTCGGGATTATCAAGCAGGTCTATTAAAATGTTTGACAACTCATCGGTATCGCCGAAATCAAAGAGAACACCTCTGCCGTGGCTCAATAGCTCAGTAGCATGCCAGTAGGGAGTTGAGACAACTGCAGAGCCTGTTCCCACGGCATAAGCGAGCGTTCCACTGGTTATCTGTGCCTCATTTAAATAGGGTGTAATGTAGATATCGGATGCATACAAATACTTAAAGAGCTCTTCTTGTGTTGCAAATTTGTTGAGCAAAACCACATTTTTCTCAAGTTTTAAGTCTTCGATGAGTTGGGTTAAGTAAAGACGATACTCCTCTCCCGAATGCCTGATTACGTTGGGATGGGTTTTACCCAAAACAATATATAAAACATCCGGATGCTTTTCGACTACCTTGGGCAGCGCTTGTATGGCAGTCTCAATACCCTTGTTTCGGCCAACAAAGCCAAATGTGAGCATGACCTTTTTCTTTTCGAGCTTAAACTCCTTCTTTACCTCCTCCTGAATATACCGGAAGTTGGGCACACCATGTTCTGCATAGGCAATCTTCTCTCTTGGGACTTCATAAATCTCAACAAGCATTTCTATTGCTTTGTAGCTCATAACCACTATCCGGTTGGCCATCTTACAAATCCGTTGCAGTATTTCTTTCTGGGCGAAAGAGGGAGATTGTATCACGGTGTGCAGTGTTACTATAAGCGGCACATCCAACTGGTGGAGCAAGGGCAAAATATACACCCCGTCCTTGCCACCAAAAACACCAAACTCATGCTGCAATATGCAACAATCGGCACCGCTCATGTTTATGTATTTTGCGGCAACCAGATAATCTTCCTGAAACTCTTGCCTAATGGAAAGCTTCACCTCTTCGGGATAGTTTAACTCCTCCTCAGAATCGTTGATGGCTATGATGAAACTCTTTTTATGGTGAGGTTCATCAATATCCGAAGCCACCATGGAATTGAAAAGATTTCTGGTAAAAGTCCCTATCCCACATTGGCGGGGAGGATATGTTGCAATATAAGCATTTTTCATACTTTATGTTTTAGTTCAAAAAACTAACGGGCTGTTCAACAAATGGTTCACTTGGCATTTACCCTGTTTCAAGAGTAGTTTCGCGTGTTTTTATTTACAATTAACCATTATGATTTCGTTCTAAAAAGTCAGCGTTCATCGAATTTAAATTCACTTACCGCTACCCTTCCGATAAATTTAAAGGATAAAGGCATTTGACTTTTTGAAATGGACTTAATCATATAAATCTTGGCCCGAATCGGAATAAGACTCATAAAATGAACGGATTATAGAAACATGTTTCGAAAAGGAGGGCTACGGGTGTTTGACTAATGTGCAGAATTACGCATCGCATCAAGAGCTTTTTTGTGTAGGATTACAACTTTTATGAAAAAGTAAAATCCCTACCAGTTTCAACCCGTAAGCCAAAGCTGGAAACTTTTGGCACATCGCCAGAAATGACATCAAACTGAACGAAAATGTTAACCAGTTAAATGGGTTCGACTAATTGGAGGAAGGTTCACAATAGATCCCCAATCAGGTGTACATATCTATCTTTTCGAATAAACGTTTTAGTTGAAGACCCACCAGATGAGTTTCTTAACCAAGTAAAAACTCCCGAAGGCCAATGCGTCTTCGGGAGCTTTTTTATTATAAATCAGTCACCTTGTGAATTCGGTCTAAACCTAAAACATTAGTCAGAAGGTTCGTTTGTTGGCCTGGCGGTATTCACCGGGTGACTTTTTCTAAACACCAGTCACCATTGGGAATTATCGCGGCTTTCTGCTGAATAATATTGGTAGTTTTGTAAAATGACAGCTAGAAATAAAAATCTGCAATCCATATTGGATAAATTGGGAATCCAGGAGCTCAATCAGATGCAGCAGGATGCGCACAAAGCCATCCGAACACATTCCGAGATAGTGCTTTTATCACCCACGGGAACGGGAAAAACCCTGGGTTTCCTCTTGCCCATTATTGCCGATCTCGATCCTGACTGCAAGGAAGTCCAGGTTTTGATTTTAGTCCCTTCACGCGAATTAGCCATCCAGATAGAGCAAGTTACACGTGAAATGGGAAGCGGTTTTAAAACCAATGCTGTGTATGGTGGAAGGGTCGGATCGAAGGATAAAATTGATCTGGCGCACCCTCCGGCTATTTTAATTGGAACTCCGGGTAGAATTGCCGATCACATGCGGCGACAAACCGTTTCGACGAAAAGAATAAAAACTTTGGTGTTGGATGAGTTTGATAAATCCCTGGAAGTGGGCTTTGAAAAAGAGATGATGGAAATCGTTGAAGCCTTACCAGCTGTCGAAAAAAAGATCCTCACCTCTGCTACCCAAAACATTGAAATACCTGAATTTGTCGGGATCAAAAATGCCGAAAGGTTGGATTACCTGCATGAGGCTCCAAAACTACTCACCATCAAAACCATTATTTCTCCATCAAAAGATAAGTTGAATACCCTTGTGAAATTGCTGGCATTCGTTGGTGATGCAAGCGGAATTGTATTTTGTAATTTCAAGGAAACCATTCAATATGTGAGCGACTTTCTCAACGAAAATCACATCCCCCATGCTTGTTTTTATGGCGGGCTTGAGCAAATTGATCGCGAACGCGCATTGATAAAATTCAGAAACGGCACCCATCGTTTATTGGTCGCCACCGATCTGGCTGCCCGGGGCATCGATGTCCCCGAAATGGATTTCATCATCCATTATCAGCTTCCACCAAAGGAGCGTGAATTTATACACCGCAACGGACGAACAGCAAGGATGCACAGCAATGGCACCGCCTACGTTTTGAAATGGGAAAATGAAGATCTACCTGATTTCATCAAAGGATCGGAAGAGCAAGAAATTAAAGCCATATATGCACCGGTTAAAAGTAAATGGGCAACGCTTTTCGTTTCGGGTGGTAAGAAGGATAAGATTTCCAAAGGCGACATTGCTGGATTGTTTTTCAAGCTGGGAAATCTTGACAAGGACGAACTGGGAACCATCGAATTAAAACAGGATTGTGCTTTCGTAGCGGTACCTGCCACAAAATCGGCTGAATTGATTAAACAGTTAAACAACAGCAAACTTAAAAAGAAAAAGGTGCGGGTAAGTTTGCTGGAATAAAACGAATAGAATTATTGGTCAAGTGGCTGACATCGAATCGTCAAAAATAAACCCATCAGGAGTCACCCGGTGAATGCTGTTTGAGATTGAAACGTTCCTTTGAGAGGCAGAGCTTCTATTTGAAGTTATTCACGGAGTGACTTTTCACAAACACCAGTCACACCGTGAATTCTGCTTGAGCATAAAACGCTATTTTCGGGGAGCAGAACTTCTGCCTTGGGTTATTCACGGCGTGACTTTTACCAGCATTTCGCAGTCACACCGGGAATTTTGTCTGAGATCGAAACGCTCTTTTTGAAAGGCAGAGCTTCTGTTTGGAGTTATTCACGGCGTGACTTTCACGAGTGTTTTGCAGTCACACCGTGAATTCTGCTTGAGCATAAAACGCTCTTTTCGGGGAGCAGAACTTCTGCCTTGGGTTATTCACGGCGTGACTTTTACCAGCATTTTGCAGTCACACCGTGAATTTTGTCTGAGATTGAAACGCTCTTTTCGGGAAGCAGAGCTTCTGTCTTGGGTTATTCACGGCGTGACTTGTCGCCCAGATACATCAACATATTTTGCAGCAAGCGTCTTATTCACGAGCTTTCCCTGCCTCAAGCCTGCATAATCTCTTGCCGAAGAGTATTCCCAGTCTGTACTTCGTTTCACCAACCCTGCTCTTACAGGATTTTGATGGATGTAATCGAAACATATTTGCGGGTATTGCATTTCAGGAATGGTAATGTTCATTTGTGTAATTCCATCTTGTATAAAAAAAGATGGTGCTATTCCTTTCGGACAATTTATACATTCTGCTTTTGTTTTTTCGCGAAATAATTTTCCGCTTAGGCCATTTTGAATATTGAAAGCACGGGTGTAAGAACGCAGCATAATCCCAATGGAGTCATTAAGTGATCGTGGCTTTTGTCTGTTTTTATCTTGAACAGCCTCTTTTATGCTTGAACATTCTATTTCTACCTTATTCACTAACACCATAAAATGAAAGTGATTGGGCATTAAACACCATGCAAGAAGGTCAGCATAGGGGCTGATAAATGTTTTGACCTTTTTCAGAAAGTAAAAATAGTTGTCCTGATTTAAAAAAACCTTACACCTGTTGTTGCCCTGATTGTAAATGTGGTAGAGGTATCCTGTTTCAAAAATCATAGTATTTTTTGGGGTTAAAGATAGAATGTTTTTATCAGTCACAAGTATTTTGCAGTCACACCGTGAATTCTGTCTGAGATTGAAGCGCTCTTTTCGGGAATCAGAGCTGCTATTTGAAGTTATTCACGGAGTGACTTTTCACAAACACCAGTCACACCGTGAATTCTGCTTGAGCATAAAATGCTCTTTTCGGGGAGCAGAACTTCTGCCTTGGGTTATTCACGGCGTGACTTTTACCAGCATTTCGCAGTCACACCGTGAATTTTGTCTGGGATCGAAACATTCTTTTGGAAAGCAGAACTTCTGCCTTGGGTTATTCACGGCGTGACTTTCACCGAAACTTTATCAGTCACACCGTGAATTCTGCCTGAGATCGAAACGCTCTGTTAGGAAGCAGAGCTTCTGTCTTGGGTTATTCACGGCGTGACTTTCACCGAAACTTTAACAGTCACACCGTGAATTTTGTCTGAGATCGAAACACCTATTCAAAATCCTTTTTAACTTTGGGCGATTTTTTAGAATCAATCATTTTGGGAATGAGTAGCAAACCGTCATGGGCATGGCAAAAAACCGATTCAACGGGTAAATAACTATGACCTTGAGAAAAAAGTCGTAATTTTGAAACTGAATTTAAACACAAAAAGTGATGCAAACTATACAGATAAAGATAAGCAATAGCGACTTTCAAAAGTATAACTTAGGAAATAGGGAAATCAAATTTACGGATTTGGTGGATTTGATTAGTAAAGAATATGCTCGAAAAGCACTCTTGGAATGCAATGAAATTGCAGGAAAAGAAGGGCTTTCACAAATGACAATGGATGAAATAAACGCTGAAATAAAGGCTGTAAGAGATGCGAAAACTCATTCTTGATACAAACATTATTGTCTCAGCTCTGATTTCAAACTCTATCCCGACAAAAATTTTATATGAATTGGTGTTAACCCAAAAGGTAAAAACTTGTCTTTCAGAAGAAATATTCGCAGAGTATGTGGAAGTGATGAATAGGGAAAAATTCACCAAATACACCAACTTCAAGTTAAAAACGGATATTGTGTTAAACAAGCTTCGTGAAATATCAAAATTTTACAAAACAGACCGAAAGATTGAAATTTTAACTGATACAAGTGATAACAAATTTTTGGAGCTGGCTGCCGTAAGTTCAGCAGACTATTTAATCACGGGGAACATACTTGATTTTCATCTAACAGAATTTGAATACACCAGGATAATGACACCGAGAGAATACTGGGATTACTTTGACCCGAAAAAATAGCTAACAATAATTCCAGTAGAACATGACCCTAAAGCAGCTCAAACCCCGCAAGGCACTCAATAAAGCGTTTCTGAAATTAAAGCCTAACCGCGCCGATATCGATACGTTTAAGAAACATCTTATCCAACTGCTCGACAGGATGAACGAACGGGAGTCGGAGGAGTTTCATAAAAATCTGGTCTCCGATTTTCTCAAAGAGACCTACTACAAAGAGCGTCATTTTATTAATACAAAAGGCCGAAACGACCTGGTGATCCACAACACCAACAGCGCCACCGGCAGCGTGGGTGTGATAATAGAAGCCAAAAAGCCAACCAACTATTCGGAGATGCTCACCCCGGCCAACATCAACGTAAAAGCGTTTCAGGAGTTGGTGCTTTACTATATGCGCGAAAGATTTGACGAAAATAATCTGGAGATCCGCTACCTCATTGCCACCAACATCAACGAATGGTTCGTTTTTGATGCCAACCTTTTCGAGAAGTGTTTTGCACAAAACAAAGATTTCGTAAAGCAATTCAACGATTTTACCGCTGGCCGCCTTGCCGGGAAAACTACCGATTTTTTCTATACAGAAATAGCAAAGCCTTTTATCGAGCGCCTTGCCTGCGAAATAGAATACACCTGGTTCGACATTCGGGAGTACGAAGAACCCTTGCGCAACTCCGACCCCGCCGACGACAACAAACTCATCGCGCTCTACAAACTGCTTTCGCCCGAGCACCTGCTGAAGCTCCCTTTCGCCAACGACAGCAACACGCTCGACAAACGTTTTTACGGCGAGATGCTCCACATCATCGGGCTAACCGAAACCAAAGAGGGCAGCAAAAAGATCATCGAACGGAGCCGGGAGGGACAGCGCAACGCCGGCTCGCTGCTTGAAAACGCCATCATGGAAATCGACAGCCTCGACAAAATTATCCGTCTGGAAAAGCCCGCCCAGTTTGGCGCTACTATGCCCGAAAGGCTTTTCAACGTGGCGCTGGAGCTGTGCATCACGTGGATGAACCGCATCCTTTTCCTGAAACTCCTCGAGGCGCAGCTCATCACTTACCACCGGGGCGACAAGTCGTACAGCTTCCTGAATCTGGATAGAATCCAAAACTACGACGATCTCAACAGCCTTTTCTTCAAGGTGCTGGCAAGGAAGTTTGAAGATAGAAACAGCGCCATAAGCGCCGCATTCAGCAAAGTCCCCTACCTCAACAGCTCCCTTTTCGAACCCACCGAACTGGAGCACACCACGCTATTTATCAGCAACCTGGCCGACGACCGCCAACTGCCCATCTATGGCGCAACCGTGCTCAAAGACCAGCAGGGCAAACGCAGAACCGGTACGCTCTCCACGCTCGAATATCTGTTCGCGTTTTTGAGCGCCTACGACTTTGCCAGCGAAGGCTCCGAAGAGATTCAGGAGGACAACAAAACGCTCATCAACGCCTCCGTTCTCGGGCTTATTTTCGAAAAGATAAACGGCTACAAAGACGGCTCGTTCTTCACGCCCGGTTTCATCACCATGTACATGTGCCACGAAACCATACGCAGGGCGGTGGTGCAGAAATTCAACGAGGCCAAGGGCTGGAGCTGCCAAACGATTACCGAAGTTTACAACAGGATCGACAACACCGACGAGGCCAACCAGATTGTAAACAGCCTCAAAATTTGCGACCCGGCCGTTGGCTCCGGCCACTTCCTGGTTTCAGCGCTCAACGAGATCATCGCCGTAAAGAACGATTTGAAAATATTGCAAAACCGCGATGGCAAACGGCTCAAAGAGTACCATGTAGAAGTGGAAAACGACGAGCTGATTGTAACCGACGAGGAGGGCGTCATCTTTGAGTACAATCCCAAAAGCCCCGAGAGCCAGCGGGTGCAGGAAACGCTCTTCCACGAGAAACAAACCATCATCGAGAACTGCCTCTTCGGCGTGGACATAAATCCCAACTCCGTAAAAATATGCCGCCTGCGCCTGTGGATAGAACTGCTCAAAAACGCCTACTACAAAAACCCGACGGAGCTTGAAACCCTGCCCAACATCGACATCAACATAAAGTGCGGCAACTCGCTCATCAGCCGCTTTGCCATCGACGCCGACCTGGGGCAGGCGCTCAAAAAGAGCAAATGGACCATCGACAGCTACCGCCTGGCCGTGGCCACCTACCGAAACGCCGAAAACAAGGAACAGAAACGTGAGATGCGGCGGCTCATTGCCGACATCAAGAGCGACTTCCGCAGCGAGATAGCCCGCAACGACCCGAAGCTAAAACGGCTGCAAAAGATCAACGGCGAACTTTTTGGGCTCACCAACCAAACCACCCTTTTTGAGCAGAGCAAAAAGGAAAAGGAGGCGTGGAACAAAAAGGTAAACAAGCTGGCGGATGCGATAAAAAAGCTGGAAGCCGAAATAGAAGCAATCAAAAACAACAAAATCTACGAACACTCCTTCGAGTGGCGGTTTGAATTTCCGGAGGTGCTGAACGAGGCGGGGGATTTTACGGGGTTTGACGTGGTGATTGGCAATCCACCGTATGTGTTTGCAAGAGAAAATTTTGATGAGCAGTATAAGAAATATTATTACGAAAACTTTAAAGGCATTGACTATCAGATAAATCTTTATGTGCTTTTTGTAGAACTCACTTTAAACATTCTTCAATTTAAAGGACATTATAGTTTGATTGTTCCAAATTCACTTCTAATGGTTGGTTCAACATCAAAAATCAGAAAACTGATTTTTGAAAAAGGTTGTATTGCTGAAATTGTCAACTTTTTAGGTGAGTCATTTGAGGGAGTTAGCGTTGAAACTGTTGCGTTTTTTGGAGCAAAAGGAATTACAGAAGAGAACATTAATGTGTCTATTGGAGAACAAGGTCAGATTAAATTTTCTCATCATAAGAAAACGAATACAGTTTTGAAATCCCCTGATTTAACTTTAAACGTTTTTTCAAATGACAGTGCTGACGAACTACTCTTGAAAATTAAAACGAATACAAATATTCTTGACAACTTGGTTGAAATTAAAGCAGGGTTGCAAGCCTATGAAGTAGGAAAAGGGAATCCGAAACAAACAAGAGATGATGTAACAAACAGAATTTACGATTTCGATTACAAAGTTGATGAAAAAACATTTCCATACATAGAGGGAAAAGATGTTCAAAGGTATTATCAAGGGGAACATTCTTCATTCTTAAGATATGGAGATAATCTTGCCGCTTCCAGAAATTTCGAGATTTTTAGTAGCCCTAAAATAATTATAAGAGAGATTACAAGTCAGCACCCACATTCCATCATTTCTTGCTATTCAGAAGATATTGTCTTGTTCAATAGAAGCAATATTGCCATTAATCGAAAGGTAAACTCGAGCATAGAATTAAAGTATATTCTAGCCTTAATCAACTCTACTTTAATGTCATACTATTTTCAAATAAACACAGCCAAGGCTGTTAGGAAATTATTTCCTAAAATAATTCTTACAGACCTAAGGCAGTTTCCAATTAAGGTTATTTCAAAAAAGGAACAAAGTCCAATTATTAACCTTGTAAATAGTATTCAAAATATCAAAAAGCAAAATCCTCAAGCAAGCACTTTTGACCTTGAAACCCAAATCGACCAATTGGTCTACCAACTGTATGATTTAACCGAAGAAGAGATAAAAATTGTGGAGGAGAGCGTATCATGAAAATGGGTCGGAAAAATTAAAAATCAAGACATGGCAAAATCACTGTAATAGATACAGAAATCACAATAATCCGGGTAGCGGAAAAGGATTACATCTCGCTTACCGACATGGCCAATGCAAAAGAGAGCGTAAGCCGGGCTGCCGACATTATCAAGAACTGGCTAAGAAATCGGTATACCCTTGAGTTTTTGGGTACCTGGGAGCAAATCAACAACCCAGAGTTTAAAGTGGTCGAATTCGACCACTTTAAATCCCAGGCTGGCCTACCAGGTTTTGTTTTGAGTGCTTCGGAATGGATAAATTAATAAACCAGCGTATCATGAAAATTGACCAAAAAAAATGTTTTGCATCTAACCTTGAGAAAGAAGACTATTGTGAGCAAAGGTTAAATTTGAAGTAACATAAAAAATATTTAAAAAAACAAGACATGGCAAAGCTTACTATTAAGGACACCGAGATAAACATCCTAAAAATCAATGAAACCGATTACATTTCATTAACTGATATGCTGAGAGCAAAAGACGGTAGTTTTTTTATTGCCGATTGGCTTAGAAACAGGAATACACTCGAGTATCTTGGGATTTGGGAAAACTTGTACAATCCTGAGTTTAATTATGGCGAATTCGCCACAATTAGAAATCAAGCCGGATTGAATAGTTTTAAAATCAGCGTTAAAGAGTTTGTGGAAAAAACAAAAGCTATTAGTTTACAGTCCAAAGCCGGCAGATATGGCGGCACTTATGCTCATAAGGATATTGCATTTGAATTTGGAATGTGGATAAGTCCCGAATTTAAAATCTATTTGGTTAGGGAATTTCAGCGGCTCAAAGAAGAAGAGCAAAAGCAACTGGGATGGAGCGCTAAACGGGAATTGGCGAAAATCAATTACCATATTCACACGGATGCTATTAAGCAAAACCTGCTGCCTGCCGAACTCACTGCACAACAAACATCGATAGTTTACGCCAGCGAAGCCGATGTGTTGAATATTGCACTTTTTGGAAAAACAGCCAAACAATGGCGCGATGCCAATCCTGAATTAAAAGGAAACCTCCGCGACTATTCGTCAATCAACGAGCTGATCTGCTTGTCGAATATGGAAAACATAAATGCGGTACTCATCAATGATGGAATCTCTCAAAAAGACCGATTAATCCGGCTCAACAAAATTGCAATTCAACAAATGAAAATTCTTGCAAGTGTGGGTAACAAGAAATTCTTGAAATAATAAACTAAACCAACATATCATGAAAATGGACAAAAAAAATGTTTTGCATCTAACCTTACGCAAGGAGCCTTTCGACGACATCAGGAGTGGCGAGAAAACCGCTGAATACCGCGAATACAAAAGCCACTGGATAAAGCGCCTGATGAATGATGATGGCAGTTTTAAAACCTACGACCTGATATTTTTCAAAAATGGCTACCAATCCGCCGCACCCCAAATGCTTGTTGAGTTTAAAGGAATCAAAATCATTAATGATTCGGATTGGGGAAAAATGTTTGAAATAAAACTGGGGAAAGTTGTGGGGGAAGAGAATATTCGTGGATGAGGGAAGGAGGTGGCAGGGAGTTGTTAATAAAAAAAGAAGGCGGAGATGGCTTCGCCAAACAAAATCCTGATTACTTTTGGTGATTGAAAAATTAAAATTTTGAGAAATGAGAAATTCAGATTTTAAAATGCGGGGATACAAAGTTACTAAGTTTAATGCATATAAAAAAATCCGAAATATGATTATGAGAATTGATCGAGTTTGAAATTTTTTAACCGCTATTAAAAAAATAAGCCATTTAAAATATTTACACTTAAAATTAATTATCATGTCTTGGTGTCCAGTATGCAGTAAAAATACTCAAATTGTTGTATCATCACATACAGAACCAGGCTATGGAACGGTTACAACACCTCGTTGTTCAATTTGTTATTCCAAGCTTCGTTATCCTGGTGCTCAAACTGCAAAAGAAATTGATGATATCTACAAAGAACAGTTTTCACGATGGAAATCAAGCCATGAATCATCATTACAAAATGAGATTTATCATCTTGAAGATTTACCTCCACCTCCTAAAGGCCAAATAAATACTGGGTGTTTAATTAAAAAAATAATTCTGGTAATAGGAGGTATTGGAATCTTTATATTATTTTCTACTGAACATTGGGTTTATGCCATCATGTTAATTTTTGCAATTTTCTGGATTTTTGATAAATTAGATGATTCTATATTATCTATTCGTGATGATTGTCATGATCGTGAAACTAAAAAATATAATGAGAATGTCAAAAATCTTTCAAATCTTCCGAAATTAAAAAGTGAGTTACAGAAAATCAAATCCTATCAATATACCGGATACGATTACAAAAGCGACAAATTTTGTTACAGATAGCAATTACATATTAGATACTAAAAAGCATTTGTTCGTTTGTCAAACAAGAATTTATCTCAATTTAGGATGTTTTTTGTAAATAGATTAATTTTTTGAGGAAAATTAGCATACCCTATATTTATAGTTATTAATTCATTCGAAAAAATTTCGTTTTTGGCAAAATATTTTATCGCTTAAAAGATTAATTGAAAAGGAAATTTTCTATGAATAGAAAAGGCTAAACCTTTAAAACCCGCTCAAAAGACACAAAAGAATTCCATGTCATTTGTAAAAAGTGAGAACAAAAAAACTCCCGAAGACCAATCTACTTTCAGGAGCTTGTTAATTAAAATGAAAACAATCACAGCTTTGAAAGCAACAAATTAGACAAAAGAGCGGTCTTTGAAAAACCCGGCAACGAACATGGAATTTAATCTGCTGACACGAAACCTGCTTGGCGCCTACTTTGGATATTAAAATAGAGAGCAGCCATAATGTAAAAGGTTATCTTTGGAACAAATTTAAAAGAGAATACAATGTTGACAAAAGCGAAGCTAAAAGAACAAATTGAAAATTTTCCTGATGAATTCTCAATCGATGATTTGATTGAGAAGCTAATTTTAATGGAAAAGATTGAAACAGGAAAAAAACAATCGGAAAACGGAGAAGTGTTTTCAGAAAGTGAAATAGAAAATGAAATAGAAAAATGGTTCAAATAAATTGGACGTTTCAAGCAACTGGCGACTTAAAAGGAATCGCTGAGTATATCTCAAAGGACTCTAAACGATATGCAAAACTACAAGTTGACAGAATTAAAAACCGAACCAAAGTTTTAAAAACCCAGATTCGTTCAGGTAAAATTGTTTCTGAAATAAACCACGAAAATATTCGGGAACTAATTGAAGGGAACTATAGAATTATCTATAAAATAGTGGCTACCAATCAAATTGACATTTTAACAATTCATCATTCAGCAAGAGATTTGAAGAGAAGGGAAATTAAATAAGCAGGCCCAAAATGGAATTTAATCTACCGACACCAAATCTGCTTGAAGCCAACACCAACGCGGTGAAGGAATCGCCATTGGAGAAAATCGCCCGCATCAAGAAAAGCCTCGATTTCTTACTGATGACCGTTTCCGGAATTGAAACTGGTGCGAAAAAAAACTACAAGTTACGATTAGAATTTTGTAAATTCGCGAATCAATAAACACAGATTGAACGATGAAAACAGCAATGCAAATAGATATTACGTACGAGCAAATCCTTTCGATGGTTAGGCAACTCCCGAGGCAACAAAAAATTAAGCTGACAAAGGAACTGGAAAAAGAGGTTATTGATTCAAAATTGTCTAGGTTGCTAAAGACATTTAAAGCAGAAGACCTTGACCTAAAAACCATAACCGAAGAAGTGGAAAGTGTAAGACAAGAAATTTATGAAAAATAAAGAGATTAAAGAGATGAGGGAAAAGAGTTTCAAGCCATTTACAGAAGAACAACTAATCAAAAGGGCCAGAAAATCAAACAGCGATTACCTTGTAGGCAAATTTAAAACACAAGAACAATTAGAAAACGAATCACAAAAGTGGTAATCAAATGAAAATTATTTGGTCGGACTTTGCCTCTGAAACGCTTAAAACAGAAATCCGGTCGCATCAAAAAAAATTGCTACTCGTGAGGTTTTGCCTATTTTTGACAAAATTTAGTTTTTGAATTATGGGAACAATAAGCATAGAGCTAGAGAAAAGCCAGTTTATCAGGATACTTAACGAATTGGATGATACCGACAAATTGGAGATATTCAATGCGTTAAAAAAATCATTGTTTCTAACCAGGTTTAATACCCTTTTAGAATCAACTAAGACCTCAGAGTTGACAATGGATGAGATTACAAAGGAAGTTGAATCAGTTAGGCAACAACGATATGACAACAGTAAGCAAGTCAATTAAGGTTATTGTTGACACAAACATTTGGATTTCCTTTTTGATTGGTAAAAATCTGAAAGGACTTCAAAACCAGATTGATTCTCAATTTATAAAAATAATTAGCTGCAATGAACAGCTTCATGAATTAGCAGATGTCTTCAATAAGCCAAAGTTTAAGAAGTACTTTACCCACGATCAGATTACAGAGTTTTTTGAATTATTTGATGAGTTTTCTGAATTGATTGCAATAAAGACAGTTTCTAATATCTGCAGGGATCCAAAAGATAATTATCTGGTTTCTTTGGCAATAGATTCTAAAGCTGATTTTTTAATAACCGGTGACAAGGATTTATTAGAACTTGAGAAGATTGGTAAAACAATTGTCCTCAAATTCACTGACTTCGATAAAATTCACTAAATCACCTGTATCCATTTTGTGAGTCCCTGTTACACAAATTGAGCTAATGGACTCGATTTTTTAAGTTTGGCTGTTTCCTGAATTGAAACGAAATGATGCGGTAAGACGGCAAATCCTCCGGAGGATTTCGGCTACTTTTGCAAAACATAAGGAAAGGCAAACAAAGCAAACATGAAATTTACAAAAACCAAAAAAAGGTGGGGCATCATTTTGTTGTTGCTGGCCGTGGTGGCCACGCTGGCTTTTTATCCGTTGCCGCCACAAGCTCCCATCCAATATTACGATAGGGAAAGTGGCCTGTTGAAAACGGAAAAAGTGGCTGCAGAACATTGGTTGGTTTGGCTGTATAATAATCCGGTGGGCGAAGCAACCTTGTGGGCGCTGGCGAAAAGAAAGGTGGTTTCGTCGGTTTATGGCACCAGGATGGATCGTCCTTCATCTATCCAAAAAATAGAACCCTTTGTTGAAGAATTTGATATCGACATGCGCTCCGTCAAGGAGCAGGAGTTCGACTCTTTCAACGATTTCTTTACCCGGAAACTGACGGATAATGCCAGGCCGGTGGATACCATCGCAACTGTTGCAGTGTCGCCAGCCGATGGGAAATTACTGGCTTATGCCGACATAAGCCACAGCGATTTTATCATCAAAGGAACCCGCTTCGATGTTTTATCATTTTTGAACAATGCCAAACTTGCTCAAAATTACGTGGGTGGCGCATTGGTGGTCGTAAGACTTGCCCCTCCCGATTACCACCGTTTTCATTTTCCCGTTGGTGGAAGCGTGTCGCCCCTCACACGTATCGACGGTGATTATTATTCGGTAAACCCCCTTGCTTTGCGCAAAATGACCGAAATATTCTGCCTCAACAAAAGGGAAATTACCATCGTTACCAACCCTTTGTTTGGCGATGTGGTGGTGGCCGAAGTAGGTGCAACCATGGTGGGCAGCATCGTGCAAACTTATACCGGGGATTCGGTAACGAAAGGAGAAGAGAAAGGGTATTTCAAATTCGGGGGATCCACGTTGGTGCTGCTGTTCGAAAAAAACAAGATTCGCATCGACGCCGATTTATTGATGAATACTTTAAAGGGATACGAAACCGCCGTCGAACAAGGAGAAAGAATGGGTGTATCGATGATTTCACCATAAATCTCAGGGTTGGGTTTTAATGGATTAGTTCGAGCCTCGTGAAGTTCAGGAAAATTTGAATGATTGGATGTTAAAGACCCTCTCTAGCTCCTCCGTCGACTGACGGAGAGAATGCCAACGCACTGGCTATTGCAGCGGCTTGTGCGGCCGATGATTAGATGCTTGCTTACATCCGATCTGCCTGAAGCCTGCACCAGCGCGATGAAGGAAGCGCCATTGGAGAAACCTGTCACACAAAGCATAAAAAAAACTCCCGAAAGCCAATCTGCCTTCGGGAGTTTTTTATTAATGTAGAAAAATGGAAAACCTATTTCCGGATCAGCTTTTTAACCAAAGCCGCGTGGTTCGCTGAAAGTTTCAATTGATATACGCCCGGTGGCAGCGCCGAAACATCCCAGCTTAGCTCGTCGGCAGCATCGTTGGTGCGCTGCAGCAGCAGCTCGCCACGTACCGAAAAAAGCTGTAACAAATCATACTGACCAATTCCGGTAATAGTTACGGAGCCGTCTGTCGGGTTCGGATATATTTCCACTGTGATGGATGAAGCGGTTCCAATACCCGTGGCGGTTTGCTGGATGTGCGTGATCACCGATAAGCCATGATCGGCAAAGACGCTTCCATCTCCAGTAGGATCATAAACGACTGCCAGCATACCGACTTCGTTTGTGGCGGGGCAGTATATCTTCAGACTCATCGTTTGTCCGCTCACGTATCCGCTTATGCCTGGCAGCTGCGCGTCGTCGGCAAAAGCAGTGATGGCCAGAGGCTTGCCGGGCAGTTCAATCTGTGCAACGCCGCAGCAAATATTGTCGGGCGTAAACAATCCTACAATGTCACCGACCCGAAGCTCTGCAGTAACGCCGGGAGCGAAAGCAACCAGATGTGAAACGGGCGAAGCTTCCGGCTGGTTCCAAGGAGTTTCCAGCATTGGCATTTCGGGATATTTGCCATTCCAACCTGCATCGGTATTGGCGGGGAAAGTGACAATACCCGGTGAAGTCACGCGCACATAATAGGCTTTGCCGGGCAGCAGGTTGCCCAAAGTATTGATGCCATAGGCCGGCCAATAAACGCCCGTGCCAGCTACATCTTTCACCATCTGAAAACTAACCGTGGTGGACAAGGTTGCTACGTTTACCGGATTGTTAGCGATAACGGGAATCAGATTCCAGCCTGCGGCTATGGGCAAGGTTTTGTCGGTTTCGGGCATCCCAGATATGGAGAGCGACGCTGGATTTGCCATTTTCACAGAATAAGCTGACTGGCTCAGCCAGTTTCCAATGTTATTGATAGGCCCTGCCGGATAATAAATACCGCTCATGGTTTGGGCAATGATAAATTTAGGTGCCAGAGGAGCAAACACATTTTCGATGTTATTATCGGTGGGCATGACGTAGCTCGACAATCCCTGCCATCCGGCAGCCAACATAACGTTGTGTTGTTGGGTTTCTCCGTCCCACATAATTCTGTTGTATGGGTCGCTCTCGTGGGCAGACCCGGAAAAAGTACCGCTATAATCATAAAAGGTGATGCGCCCGGCATCGACAGATTTCTTCACGTTGCTGATTACGCCACCGGAGTTGAATGGGAATATAGCACCGGTGCATTTGAGCGTCTGCGTGCTGTTCATGGTAAGAAGCGTGCTCAAATTCGTACCCAGACGGAAAGTACAGTTGTTGAAGGCCTGCGCCGTGTCAACCAATGCGCCGCTGGAAATATTAACACCGTTAACACTCATGTACTCGAAAATGGTGTTGGAGACGCCAATGTCCCCCCCCGACTGAACATCGAACGAGTATCGGTTTGTGGCGGCACGCGTAACCCAGTTTGTTAGATATGAAAAGCCCACTGAACGGAAAGTTCCTCCATTCTTCACCGTCAGCGAGGTGTTGAGCTTTAATTTAGACGGAATCAACATTTCGAGGGTTGCGCCATTTTCGATGCTGGCGCTGCCCATGCAGGTAAGAGCGTAACTCCCACTTGTGTTGAGTTTCCCGGCATTAACTGTCAGATTGCCATTAATTAAAACATCACCACTTAAGCCAACCAGGTTGGCCCGTGAAGTGGTTATTGTTTCCCCATTGCGATCCTGGAAAGTAAGCGGCTCAGAACTTTCATCTGATCCTCCGGATTTGTTGACGGTAAGATTATGGAAATTGGTTCCGGCACCATTTTCTATCAATGCGTCGGTACCACCATACAACTCAACAGTTCCACCTGCCGGAGTAAAAGCAGGGTTAAAAACAATAAAGTTTCCTGATGTTTTAATAGTACCACCGGTTATGTTCTCGGTAAGGGTATAGAAGGGATGATCGGCAACCCAAATACCAACATCTTTAAAATCGAGCACACCCCCGGTCATGGTGATAGAAGCATTTGCGCCATAAGGCCAGTAGCTATCTCCGTTTCCACCATAAACATTTAATGCTCCGGCGAAGCCAACGATGACCCCTCCGTTAAGGTCAACAGATTGCATATTGTCCTGGTGCAAGTCGATTGTTCCGTTATAAACGAAAAACGTTCCAAACAATCCATTATCGACCAGGTCGGCTGCGCTAAAGTAACCGGAAGATATATAAATTCCTCCGCTTGTCCAGTCGTAAATTTGACAAGTGTTGGAGGTTCCTCCTGAAACATTACACAAAAGTCCGCAAGACATGTTGGTTTCGAGAGTATAGAAATCTTCGGAGGAGCAATACTGGGTGCCGGTTCCATTAAAGATTACCCGGCCATTCGATTCATCAAAACCGGAGGTACCAACATTATTATGCCAGTCGCCGCCGATGCTTATTGTCTTGTTATTTGAATTTAAAATGCCGGCATCGATCGTCAGATCGCCCAGAATAGTAAGTTGGGAGCCAGATACAAAAATAGTGCTCCCCCTGGTTTGCTCTATTGGGTTTCCTTCCCGGTCGAACAAAGGCGTGGGCGGTGCGTCGTCGGCGCCTTTGTTGATAACAACATTATCAACACTACATCCCTCACCAGTAATCAGCACTGCATCGGCAGTTCCATACATTTCAAAAATGTTTCCTGTGGGGGTAAAATCAATCCGTTGATTGCTAAACGTACCCACAGTACGAATTACCCCACCGGTTATGTTTTCGGTTAAGGTATAGCCGTAAGCACTGGTAATGGAAATACCAACGTTTTTGAAATCGAGAACACCCCCATTCATGGTGATCGAGGCATTTCCACCATAAGGCCAGTAGCTATCATAGGTACCACCATACACATTAAAGTTCCCGCCATAAATGTTCAGATTTCCGGCTAAATCTACATAGCCATCGCTGTTGTGCAGGTTGATGGTTCCCCCTAAACTGAGCATGAAACTGCCAAAAATTCCGTTGTCGTAGAGGTCCAAAGCAGTAAAAGTCCCGGCTAGAACATCAATGCCTCCGGTTGTCCAGTCGTATTGGTTGCAGGTTACATCAACGTAATCTATGCGTAAGGCAGCGGAAGCGAACATATTGGTTTCGAGAATATTAAAGGTTTCGTTGGTTGTCACATAATTGTATCCGGTACCATCAAAAATCACACGACTGGTGCCTTTGTTGAAGCCGGCAGGGCCAACGTTGTTGGTCCAGCTTCCACCAACACGCATGGTTCTGTCCTGTAAATTTAAAATTCCTGATTCGATTAATACATTGCCATCAACTTCAAGTATACTGCTCAGGGTATTGTCTATTGTAACAGTACCAGTCTGGCTGAAAGTGAGATGGTTGAAATAGTCTCCAACATTCATTCGCAGCGATTGTGTTGTGCCATCAAGAATAATCCTGCCATAGATGCCGTTAAACGACCCGCTGGATTTGATATCCCCCTTCACTTTAACATCGATAGTACTGTAAACACGAAAGCTTGCCCCCGATTCCACATAGATATCTCCGTTGATCGTCAGAGGCTGTGTTGACTGAGTAGGAATAATAAGGCCTGCACCTCCTGTTTTTTTGATCTCGATATTGTTAAATGAGCAGGAAGATGAATTGCAGGTAATGTATTTGTCAGTTGTTCCCCAGAATGAAACGCTACCGTTAACCAGGTTAACATTGGCACCACTTTTAAAAACCCAGTCTCCATATACTAAAAACTGAGAAGTGGCGGTGATGTTTGCACTTGAACCCGAATGCCAGTTTACATTACCCAATACTGCTAATGAACCGGAAGCATTATTCATATTCAGTACACCCCAAATATCAAGATCGTTCGTCATAATTAAGGAAGAACCTCCAATTGTCAGCATTGCTCCTGAGTTAATTGTGAGGCTTTTGATAGACGCATTTGCAGTGTAAACATAAGGCTGGTTTGGTGTACCGGAGGGTATTGTAACATCCATATCAAAAGTTGGCAATATGTTTCCACTCCAGTTACCCGGGGTGTTCCAGTTGGTACTCAAAAGTCCCGTCCAGGTTCCGGGCTTTTCTACTTTCAGCGTATAATTGGCTGAGTTGCCATTATTGGCCCAAACACAGAGTCCGTACCAATCGGCTGTGGTTGCAGTGTAAGTGAAATACTCATCAGCACCAGATCCACCTGAACCCGACATGGCCTTATAGGCATTCCGTGGCGCATAGTAAGCTACTCCGTTTGAACCATACAAAGCAAAATCAAGGTCGGCAGAACCCGATGTTATATCAAGAGTAAAACCATACAATCCGGGATTCAGATAAACATCATAGATTTCCACCACATCACCTGCCGGCCAGGAAGTGATAACTGGTGAACCTAAGCTAACTATATCCATCCCTCCTTCAAATTCCACCTTTGCATTACCTGTTCCGGAATATCTTGTTACCTTGACCCCTCGGGCAATTGAACTGGTATGGCCGCCATCAATCACAACAAAATCAACCGCTGGTTTACCATAAGAGGATGAAGTAATTATATCATTGAATGAGGTGCTTCCATGAAGTTGAATATCCCAGTCGTCAGCGCTATTGTTTGATCTTACCCCTACTACACTCCAATAATTGGTGGTGTTTGTAAACTGGAAATAATCGGGAATGGTAGTGGTGGTTACAACTACATCTTCACTAAGCGTAGGCAAACTTCCACCTGCATGAAAATCAAAATTTCCATAACTACCATCTGCTGCTGCCAGCCCTTTTGAAGGATCTCTCACTTCAATCTTCACCCGACCCAATGTTGAACCTGCCAACCCTGAAGGAATCCTCCAGTCAAAAATACCATCGTTGGGAGTATTTTCTACGATTTGGGTCCAGTTTAGACCTCCATTGGTTGAATATAGGATCCTTGCATAAGAATCAGGATGATAATCATAGTCCCATTTAATTTCAAATACGTCGCCCGCATATAAATCTTCACCCTGGTTTGGTAAAGTAGCCACATCTGAATAACGCGGATCGCCAAATGGACTTACAATATTTACAGCAGCACCGTATTGTCCGCCGGGTACAATGGTGCCTACAAGATCACACTCTGTGTAAAGCACATTGCTGTGAGCGGCATACCAGGTTCGATGGCAAATTACAAAATTATCATCAGTATAACCTACTGCAGTTTGTGAGTGGCCTGGAGTTCCCCAATGTATGGGTCTGCCGTTATCAATTTCTGTCTTGGTCCAGCTAAGGTAGTAAGATGAAGTTCCATATTTATTCTGGCCTGTAAAGCCATAACCCCTGGCATTAGTCGCATTGATAAAACCATTCAACCAGTGAGATGGAGAGGTGTTCCCTGTCATTGAATCAGTGTGCATAGCAATGGCAAGGGCTTTTTGCAAATCTGGGACGTTTTTATCGGTTTCACCCTGCGCATGGTCATAACGCTGAAAGTGATGCTTCACCAGGTTTCCATAGTCACTTGCGAATGACATGCCTCCATTATCCCAGTATGCAAGTGCCATGGCAAAAGCTGTTGGAGTGCAACCATAGCTCCAGTCGTAAAAAGGAACATACTCTTCGTGTGGAATCAAATGATTTGCTTTGGATATCAGCGTTTTACCATCAAGAAACTGATCCCATTTATGATCTATGTCTTCCGACAACTTCCACAATCGCGGAGCGTTATATTTTTGAATCACAACGCTTTGGAATTCCTGCTCAAGATATACCTCTACAGGTGGAAAGACTTTTACAAAAACCTTCTTATTATTGTCAGTAAAGCAATACCATTTGGCTATATCGTTCATAAGATAAATTCTGTAAAGGCTTGGATTATCAGTATTTAATTTTTGAGCAGCCAATCGCTTTACTTCTGCACCATAAGCGTATTCATCTGATATTGATTGCTGATAATTTATAATAGGCGCAGTGTTTTTGGATGCAGACACAAGCATATTTCCGAAGCTTCCTATCTGCCACCGGTCGTTTTTATTATTAGAATCAATAGGAATATTACATTGGTCAATCAGCGATTCTCTTGCAGGAAAAGGATGACCAATCGAGAAATTAAAAGTGTAAGCCAAAAGCTCATCCTGAAGATTGTACAAAGGAATGGGTTCGTCGGCATAAACCTCTCCCCAGAGAGATTGTGCGTTTTGTAAAGCAATTTGCTTTACCTGTTCGAATGGAACATAATCAACCTGTGCTGACAAATTGATGTAAGCCAGGATCATGAACATAAAAAGTACAAGTTTTCTCATGACGTAAAGTATTAGGTTTATAAATTAAAAAACAATGAAACGTCAATTCAAAATCAATCTCAGAAAAGGGAAGGAATGCCTGTTCGAGTGGCATTTCGCCTTGTTGGCAGGAAAGTTTAAGAACTTGTAGTTTGAAAAAGTAGTCTGAAAAACTATTAACAAATATAAAAAAAATATCAAACACCAAAGTCGCTTTACACATTAACCTGTTCTCGTCAAATTCAAAATTCGTGTAGTCTTTTCATCGAAAATCCTTTGTCGGAGCGGTATCCAATATGCTTTCAGGCCTCATTTAAAAATTCATAAAAAAGTCGATTGCAATAAACAGGCACTTCCATACTTCCAAAACATATCTCTTCATTTTTTGTGATGGGAAGTCGTCCACGAGTTTTTGTCAATTAAGCGAATTGCCGTTAACTATGAGTTGTTAGCAGTTATGAAGCTCCGCCAAGGCGCAATCAGCATTCGATTTGACAAGACATTACAAAGCCATAATTTTTGTAGAGCCTCCGGGCAAGAAACCGTAAGTTTGCACAGTTGGTTTCTATAAAGTAAAACGATGAGTTTAACGATTGAAAATATTTTATTGGTTGGCTCTTTATTACTTTTTATCAGCTTAATAGCCGGTAAAACGTCCTATCGGTTTGGCGTTCCTACGCTTCTACTCTTTTTGGCAATAGGAATGCTGGCAGGCTCCGACGGCATTGGTGGCATCCGGTTCGATGATCCCAAAATCGCCCAATTTATCGGAGTTGTTTCTCTCAACTTCATTCTCTTCTCGGGCGGGCTCGACACCAGTTGGACCAACGTAAAGTCTATTGTAAGACAAGGGGTTATTTTATCCACGTTGGGCGTTTTGCTCACCGCCGTTACGCTGGGAACCTTCGTTTGGTGGATTACCGATTTTACCTTTTACGAAAGTATGTTGCTTGGCTCCATAGTTTCTTCGACAGATGCTGCCGCGGTATTCTCAATTTTGCGCTCAAAAAGCCTCTCTTTAAAATCCAATCTAAGGCCCACCCTCGAGTTGGAAAGCGGAAGTAACGACCCGATGGCGTACGTTTTGACCATTGCCTTTTTGACATTGGTAGTAAACCAGGACCAAAGCTTTGTTTCCATCATACCGTTGTTTCTGAAGCAAATGATAATAGGCGGCATTGCAGGCTTTGCTTTTGGAAAGTTGGGCAAAGTCATCATCAACAGAATAAAACTCGATTATGAAGGGCTTTATCCTGCATTGGTCATTGCGATCATGTTTATTACATTTTCGGCAACGGACTTTGTGGGGGGCAATGGATTTCTTGCCATCTATATTTGCGCGGTTTATCTCGGAAATCAGGACCTGATACACAAAAGAACCATTTTAAATATGTACGACGGGCTGGCATGGCTTGCGCAGATTGTTTTGTTCCTCACGCTGGGCTTGCTTGTATTCCCGTCGCAGGTTCTTCCGGTTTTCGGAATTGGATTGGTCATTTCATCGTTCCTTATCATCGTTGCCCGCCCGGTAAGTGTTTTTCTCTGCCTTGTATTTTTTAAGATGAAACTACGCCGGCGTTTTTATATATCCTGGGTTGGGTTGCGCGGCGCCGTTCCCATTGTGTTTGCGACCTATCCGCTGTTGGCAGGTATCGAAAAAGCCGATATGATTTTTAATATCGTGTTTTTCATTTCGGTTACCTCTGTTTTAATTCAGGGAACCACCTTGCCAATCGTTGCCAAATGGCTCAACGTATCACTGCCTGTAACGTCCAGGCCACTTTCAGAAGCTGAAAAGCTCATATTAGATATTCCAAAAACGGCCATGAGAGAAATTGAAGTGCTGCCGGATGGATATGCGGTAAACAAAAAGCTCGTAAATTTAGGCTTCCCGAAAAACGCCATCATTGCAATGATTAAACGAAATGATAAATATCTCACTCCAAATGGCTCCACGGTAATTAAGGCCAACGATATTTTGGTGGTACTTTCCGACCATCTGGAGGGACTCAATGAAGCAGCCGATTGTTTGAATAAACAAATACGTCCACAAAATATTTCATGATATGAAAAAGCGATTTATCTTACTCGTTGACTTTTCGGAAAGTTCGGAAAACTTAGTAAAATACGCCTGCGACTGGAGCACACAAGTAAATGCAGAGCTTCTTCTGGTGCATCATACCGAAGCTTTACTACCTGCGTTTGCCGACGATATGGGCAGAGAAAGTCTGGTAAGAATTGCCAATAACGAGGCTGTGGAAAAAATGAAACATCTCATCACCACAACGCTACCTACAAGCGCAAAAGTTTCCTATTCCGTTTCGGATAAACATCTTCATACGACTTTAAAAAAACTCCTTACCGAGCCATACGATGATTTAGTTTTTATGGGATTGAAGGGAACCAGCCAGCTCAAAAAGATATTTATGGGCAGTGTAGCTATTCAGGTCATCGAAAAGACCGATAACATTGTGGTAGCAATGCCCAGGGAGATCGCTCGCTTTTCGCACGAGAAAATATTTGTGGCAGTTACCGATAAGCATCCTTTGAACATCCTGGCACTTAATAAATTTCTAAGCTTCATCGATAAAGACAAAACAACCATCACCTTTTTCCATTTGGCCAAACCCTCCGAAAAGACCAAAAGCATAGAAAAGCAACTTAAAGATCTGGCCAAACTCTTTTCCGTCACATATAGCACCTCGTATGCTATTTACGAAGGGAGCAGTTCCTTTAATGAAATAAAGAAGGTGATCAACAATACAATTGACGAACTGTTGGTGGTTCAAAAAGGCTCCCGCCACCTGACAGATCAACTGTTCAGGAAATTCATGATCAACGAGCTGGTTTTTGAAGGGCAAACCCCGCTGATTGTTTTGCCATAAATACGCAGCGCTGATATTCGTCAGTCACCCCGTGAATGTTGCATAAACCTGAAACATTGGTTGACTGGCCTTGCGCTATTCACGGGATGACTTTTTAGAAGCATTTTTTTAAGTTGCTCCCTGGCGCTGACTTTCAAATCCCAAAGTTTCGGGACAGGATTTAGAAACGCCCAATATAATTTAGCGTTTTTATTTTACACTTTGCTTCCTCTTTGAGAGCTTTGGGATTCATTATTACCTGGACTAAGATGTTTCGCGACATTTCAGCAAATTTTTTGTTTTACCTTTGTAACCATCAATACTTTTAAAAAATGGAAAACGATAGCGTAAACGAACCTATGGGTACATATAGCCAACCGCTCAATTTCGACCTGGTGTGGAAGATGTTTCAGGAAACCAGAGAGCGGATGAAAGAGACCGACCAGCAGATTCAGGAAACTGGCCTACAGATGAAAGAAACGGATAAAAAGATAAAGGAATTATCCGCGCTGTTCACCTCACAGTGGGGTAAACTTGTCGAGTCGTTGGTAGAGGGCGATCTGATTAAACTGCTAAACCAACACGGAATTGCCGTCGAAAAAACACTTCAGCGGGTAAAAGGTAACAAGGGTGGTGAAAATTTTGAATATGATATAATTGCCGTCAACGGGCACGAAATTGTAATTGTGGAGGTGAAAACCACACTGCGGGTTGGTGATGTAGAGGATTTTCATAAGAAGATATGGAAATCAAAAACCTACTTG